>JAEXRB010000041.1 GCA_023438325.1 Pseudomonadota bacterium
CACCAGTTCCACGCACAGCGCATCGAGTTGGTCGCGCAGCGTGTCGTAGTCCACGCCTTCGGCGCGCAAAGCGTGCAAGGTGGCGAGCAGGCCGCCGGGTTGTGGCGTGTCGCCATCGCGCTGGTAATCGCGGCGGCGCCGGATGCGATGCACGCGTTCGGCCAGGTTCACCGCATTGAAATACGTGGCGAACGCGCGCACCACGGCTTCGGCCGTGGCCGGCGGCATGCGCGAGAGGGTTTGGTGAAGGTACGTGGCTTCGTTCTCGTGCTCGCGTCGCTGGATCGCAGCCGTGCGGATGTGTTCGATCAGGGCGAGGAAATCATCGCCGCGCTGTTCGGCCAGGATGTCGCCGACCAGCGCGCCGAGGCGGTTCACGTCCTCGCGGAGTGCTTGATCGGTGGGCGGGAAGGTGATGTCGCGCAAGGGCGCGTCGTGGGGTGTGTTCATGCGCTGAGGATAGCAATGCTGCCCATCGGTCACGATGCGTGGAGTGAAAGATGCGCGATGCGGCCCGCGGCGCTTGTCCTGTGTCTTGCGCATGACGCCGCCCGCATCGAGTCGCTTGACATGCAAATGGGAATTATTACTATTTGCATGTCAGCCCATTCCGGACTGCATCACTACCTTGTCGAGGCCTTCGCCATGAGCCACATCATCCAGGCAGTTTCTGCCCGTTCCCTCGCTGCTCGCTCCGTCGCGCTGGTGTCGCAGCCCGGGCGGCAGCAAATCGACAGCCGCGAACTGCTGCAGGGCGGGCGCGAGTTGATCATCCGGCACGGTGATCAGGAATATCGTCTTCGCCACACCCAGAATGACAAGCTGATCCTCACCAAATAAATCAGCCGTTCGCCCGCATGAACGTGATCGCTCCGTTTCCTCTGCACAGCCGCGTGTCTGCCTTGCCGCATGACGGCGGCGCAGCGGGCATCGGCAGGTTGTCGGCTTCGGCAGATCATGTCGCACGGGAGGCGGTGAGCGCGCAACGTTGCGATTGGTCATCCCTGACTGCTGCATTGGCACTGCTGGGGCCGGTGCTGCATGTGGATGCGCACGCGCCAGGAGCGCCTGCGCATCTCCCCGACGGCGCACCTTGGCCGGCGCGATCCGAACTGGTCGGGCTGGTCTGCGCGACGCATGTTGCCGCCAGTGTCAGGCTGGACAGCGATGGACCCGGGGAGGCATTGCATTTTCTGGATGGGCATGGCGCGCCGCTCGCAAGCCTCTGGCTGCTGCCGGACAGCGATTTCCTCGTATGGGAAGCACTGATCGCACATTTGCCGACAATGCCGATGCCGCAATCGGGATGGCAGTGTGGTCAATGCCATGCGCTGCGCGGTCGGGCGCGAGTGTGTTGTTTCCAGAGCATTCGCGTAATGCGCGGGACGTGGCTCGATGCCGTTGCGCCGACGCGGCTTTCCGGCATCGGGCAGATGCGCGCGCGCCGACTGGCGCAGGCGGCCGGAGCTTCATTGCTGGTTTGAGCCCTTGTTTTTTGTCCGTGCCCGCAACCTGCAACCGGCATGGCTCGGGTGCAAGCGCTCGGAGGCTGGTATGCTGGTGTGTGGAATGTCCGCACTTCCAGGATCACCATGACCGAAAACGCCCACGCATCCTCCCGCCAGGTCCACGCCCGCGTCGTGGTGGTGGAAGACGATATCGAACTGCGTGACGTCATCCTCGTACCGGGGCTGGCCGATCACGGATTCGACGTCCGTGGCGTCGCCTCGGCCGAGGCCCTTTACCGGCACATCCTCGGCAATGCCTGCGATCTGGTCGTGCTCGACGTCGGCCTCCCCAACGAAGATGGCTTCTCCGCGGCGGCCCACTTGCGCACGGCGCTGGGCATGAAGGTGGGCATCGTCATGCTCACCGGTCGCGTCGGCGGCGATGATCGGGTGCGTGGTCTGGAAGGCGGCGCAGACGCCTATCTCGCCAAGCCCGTGGAAGTGGAGGTGTTGGCGGCCACGCTGCACAGCCTCGTCCGTCGCATGCAGGCAGAGGCGTCGCCGGAGGCGGCAGCGGCAGCGATGTCTTCCCCGCAGTGGCGGCTTGAATCAGATGGTTGGTGCGTGCGCTCACCCACCGGGAAACAGGTGGCGTTGACGTTGGCCGAGCGCCGCATCCTTTCCCGTCTTGTCGCCAACGCCGGCGAGCCGGTACAGCGCGAAGACCTGATTGCCGACCTCACCGACGACGTGGACAGTTTCGATCCGCATCGCCTGGAGATGATCGTCCATCGTTTGCGCCGCAAGGTCGAAGATCGTTCCGGTGAAATCCTCCCGCTGCGTGCCGTGCGCGGTGCAGGTTATGCATTTTCCGTCGCAGGGTGAATTTCGCGCATTCATGAAGGGTTGCGTCGATATGCAGCTTGTGTTTGCATTTGTTGACATCCGAAACTGACCGATTTTCACCCCCGGCAACAGGGCGCGGAAAGCGTCTGATTCCCGCAGTACCAAGGCATTGAACCTGCTGCGCTGGCAGCCATGGTCGGCGCGGGGGAGTGTTGGTGAGTGCGCGTGAATGCGCTCGCGCGGCAGCATCCACACAATAACAGGCAAGCTCGAATAAGCATGCTCATGCCGGGAATCGGGCGTGCATTGTTATCTAGTAGGCAATTAGGGGTAATCCAACCATGATCAAGATATCGGCATTCAAGCGCGTGGGTGCACGCGTGTTGGGCGCTGTCTTCGGTTTTGCCGCCTTGGCCACGGCCAGCGCGCAAACGCCCGGCGTAGTGCCCAGTCCGGTCGCAGGCGAGGCGTTGCTCGGCGAGCAGTATTGCTTCGATGCGCCATGGGCCAATACGGGTAGCCCCGGCTACGGCCCTTATCTGCGCCTGATGCTGCCGCCGGAAGTGGATTTCGATGGCGCGCAACTGTTTGGCTCCGCGCTGACGGTGGTGAGCAATGCGGTATTCCCGGCCAGCCCCGCGGTGCTGACCGATCCGCTTTACTTGCCTGCCACCGCGCCGGGCAACCAGATCACCGGCACCGCCGGCTGGCGTCTGGTGATCCTGGAGTTGCCGGTTGGTTCGGTCGTGACCAACGGGCCGGAGATGACGGCTTCGATCTGCGTCACCACCAACAATGCTCCACCGAATCTGGCGCAGATCGGCACGCCTTATCCGATGCACGTCACCCCCGTCTACCGCTATGGCGCTTCGCCGACTGGCACTGCCAGCACGGTGGGTGCCCAGCAGTCGCCCACGGTCACGCCGCAGGTGCTTTTGTTCGAAAAGACCAACACCGCGCCGGAAGGCGAGCGCCCGCCGGGCAGCGTATGGCTTTATGACTATGTGTTGAGCGTGGACATCGCCAGTGGCGCGATGATCAATCCGCTGGTGATTGCCGATACGCTGCCGGCCAACGTGCAGTTCGTCGGCCCGATCACGATCACGGGCGGCAATGCGTGTTCCGCCACCACTACGCCATCCACCAGCGTGCCCGGGGGTTCGGTTCAGGTCACCTGTAGCGGCGGCACGTTGGGTGTTGGCGGTGGTGATGACGTTGTCGTCAGTTTCCCGGTGCACATCATCGACATTCTCGATGAAACCACCTGTGGTACGCAGTTGCAGACCAACACGGCCAGCGTCAACGCCAGCTATCTGCCGCCGGGCCTGCCGGCCATCGTGCTGCCGCAGGTCAGCGATGATTCGCAGGTCGTGGCCAAGCATGTCGCCGTGCAGAAATCGGCGGCGCAGCAGTTCGGTGTGCCCGGAACCAATGTTGCCTACACCCTGAACCTTCAGACCACGCAGTTCGGCAGCACCAATGCGCTGAGCGTGCTCGACAACCTGCCCAACGGCGTGAATTTCAACGTGGGCAGTGCCCAGATCAGCATCGCCGGCGGCGCTGCTGTCGGCATCGCCCCGGTTCATAGCGGTGCGGGCCATCCCGAATCGCTGACTTTCAACGTCATCGCCGCCAACGGTGGTGCGCCGATTCCGCCGGGTACCGCGATCCAGATCACCTACACCGGTGCGGTATTGCAGTTGTACGAAACAGCGCCGAATGCACCGATTCTTGCTGCGGACCCGCTCACCAACACCGCGCAGGCCACATACGCCTTGGTGGAAGGTGCGAACGGCTGCGCCGACGGCAGCGCGGCTACCGTCACCATCGATCCGGTGGAGATTCGCAAGGAACTGCTGTCCACCGGGCCGTTTATTCCGGGGCAGTACGTCACCTTCCGCCTTTCGATGGCGATTCCGTCGGGCGATACCCAGAACGTACGGTTCATCGATTATTTCCCGCTGCCGGTGTTCGACGTCAACACCATCGATCAGACCTATGGTGGCCTGGATATCTTCCGCGCCACGGGCGCGCCGGCGGCCACCGCCGACACGATGAACCTGACGCCCACCGTGACCGTCAACCCGGCGACCAACTCGCTGACGCTGGCTTACCCCAACATCAACACCACCCAGCCGCAGGTCGTTGCGGTGGATATACGCGTGCGAGTGCAGCCGCACGCCTTTGCCGACGCCTTGTTCCTCACCAACATTTTCCGTGCCCAGTCCGAGAACAGCGACAACGAGGCCGCGGTGGGTGAGACGCCCGTGCAGATCCAGGTGCGCGCACCGGCCTTGACGATGACCAAGGGCGTGCTCAGCACCAATGGCGCAGGCACCATCGCGCCGCCGGCGACCACGCTTCCGGTGAATGGCAATCTCGGCAACGCCGATGCCGGCGATCAGGTCGTCTATCGCCTCACGATTGAAAACATCGGCGGTGCGCCGGCTTACGGCGTGGTCGTCACCGATACCATTCCTGCTGGACTCACCTCGTGTTCCGTCGCTGCCACGCAACTGGCGAGCGGGACGGTGCTGACCAGCAGCGGCGACCTGTTCACCACCGGTTTGACGCTGATCAACGGTACTGCGGCCGATCCCGTGCTCGCCGCCAACGACGGCACGATCGGCGCACCGTTCGGCAACGACACCGCGTTCGTCGACGTGACCTGCACCATCGCCAGCAATGTGCTGCCGGGCGCAGGCCCGATCACCAACACCGCCAGCGTCACCTGGGCCCCGTATCACGGCCCGACTTGCTCGGCGGCTCCGACTGATCCTGCTTGCGTGGAAACCTTCCCGCCGGTCACCGACACCGCCGATGTCGGCATCCGCAATGTCGCGCTGACCAAGAGCATCGTTGCCACGTCCGAAGCCGCCAGCACCACTCCCAACGTGCTGATCGGCGAAATCGTGCGCTATCGCCTCGTAGTGGAAGTGCCCGAGGGCCAGATTCCCAATGCCGTGGTGCGTGACAACCTGCCTACCGGGATGCAGTACCTCAATGACGGTACTGCGCGCATCGCGCTGGTCGGGGGCGTGACTGCCAGCAACGTGGCTGGCGGTGCCACCGCAACGATGCCTGCTGCGCCGATGACTGGGGCACCTGGTGTGGCCATCAACGCCACCGCAGAGGGCGGCGCCAATGCGTTCAGTTGCACAGGCACTGCGTTCAACAGCGGCACCGATCCCTGCTTCAGCCTGGGCAATGTGGTCAACGCCCCGGCCGACAACGATCCTGAATACATCGTCATCGAGTTCAATGCGCTGGTGCTCAATACCGGCAACGCTGGTGCCAACCGCGACAACAATTTCCGCTTGGGCAGCGACGGTGCCCAGCTTGGCCCAGTGTCGGACAACGTGCGCGTCACGTTGCGCCTGCCGAGCGTCACCGTCGGCAAGACCGTCACGCCGAACAGTGGCGTGCAGGCCGGTGATACCGTCACCTACACCCTCACCATCAGCAACGCCGCTGGTGCAAACGTGGTGGCGGCCTACGATGTGGCCGTCAACGACGTGCTGCCGACGCAGTTGCAGTTGAATCTGCCCATCGTCAGTGCGGTGGCGGCAGGTGGTGCCAGTGCGTTCACCAGCACCTCCGCAGGCAATACCATCTCCGGCACCATCGACGTGATTCCGCCCGGTGGTTCGGTGACGATCACTTACTCCGCGACTGTGCTGGTTGCGGTGGCACCCGGATCTTCCATCATCAATGCCGTCAACGCCGGCTGGAGCAGCCTGCCGGGCTTGGGCACCGGAGGTAATGGCACCGGCTCCACCACGCCATGTCCGGCGCCGCAGGCCACAACACCGCCGGGCAACGCGACCTGCGAACGCCTGTTTGCCGGTTCTGCCAATGCTCCGATCGGCGTGACGCCGGTGACGCTCGGCAAGGCCGTCACCGGCAGTTCGCTGGGTTACACCGCCGGCAATGATCTGGCCATCGGCGAAATCGCCACGTTCCGCATCACCGCGACGATTCCCGAAGGCACCGCGCCGCAGGTCGTCATCACGGACGAATTGCCGAATCTGATGACGGTGGTGGGTACGCCGACGGTGGTCTCCACCGGCAGCGGCATGACCATCGGCAACCCCACCGGTGCTCCGGTGGTGAGCGGCGCCAACAATCACATCGTCACCTTCAACTTCGGTTCGGTGATCAATCCGGTAGGCAACAATGCGCCGACACCGCAGACCATCGTGGTGGAAGTGCAGGGGCGCCTGCTCGACGATGCTGCGCAATCCAACGTCAACGGCGAAACCCTCACCAATCGGGCATCGGTCAACTTCGGCAGCGGCACCGACGGCACTGCCACGGCGGATGTGGACGTGGTCGAGCCCTTGCTGTCGATCAACAAATCCAGCCCGATCACCAGCGGCCAGGCCGGCGATACGGTGAACTTCACCGTGACCGTGCAGCATTTGCCGACTTCGGCGATGGAAGCACGCACGGTGCAGATCATCGACACCCTGCCGACGCCCGCAGGATTGAACAATCTGAGCGTGACCAGTACCGCCCTCACCGGTACAGGTTGCCCGGTGGCACCGGCTCCGGTGCCGGCCATCAGTGATTCGAGCACGGCGGCGCAACTGGATGTGCTGGTCGAATACCTGCCGCTGGATTGCGTGCTGACGATCCAGTACAGCGCAACGCTGATGGCCAATGTCGTGGTCAATACCGATGTGGTCAACACGGCCAACCTGACCTGGCATTCGATCGATCCGACCCATCCGGATGCTGACGAAGGCCGCGATTACAGCGACAGCGACAACCACACCGTGCGGATCTCCTCGCCGGGCATGAGCAAGTCCGTGTTCGCGGTGAATCCGGACATCGGTGATGGCGAACTGGGTGTGGCGCCGGACGTGCCGATCGGTGGTGAGGTGACCTATCGCTTCACCGTCGAGTTCCCGGCCGGCGACAGTCTGTCGGCGCAGGTGTATGACCAGTTGCCGATCAATGCCGTGTCGATGCAGGTGCTGTCCTCGCGCATCATCTCGGTGGGCAATGCCATTTCCGGCATCAACACGACGCCGACACCCGTGGCCGGCACGCCCGGCACGCCGGTGGGTACGCCGACGGATGGTGCCGATGCGGATACCTTCAATGATCGGGTGACCTGGAGCCTGGGCGACCTGCGCGCTGCCGTTGTCGGGAACCGGACGATGGAGTTCGAAGTCGTGGCGCAGGTGATGGATACCACGGAGACGGCTGGCGGCGTCACCGTCACCAACACCGCAGGTTTCACTGCCAGTTCGATCCCGACACCGATCACCGCGACTGCCGATATCGACATCGTCGAGCCGCTGCTGAACATCGCCAAGGCGCTGACGCTGCTGAACGGCGTGGCCATTGATCCGGCGCACATCGTGCAGGCCGGTGACGTGCTGACCTTCCAGATCACGCTGTCGCATCTGGCCGCTTCGACCGCGACCGCGTTCAACGTGGACGTGACCGACCTGTTGCCTGATCCGGGTGCCGACTACATCGCCGGTTCGGTGGGTGGCACCTGCGGTGCAACTGCCGATGCCGTGAACCATCCGACGATGGTGTTCTCCTTCGACGCGCTGACGCTGGCGCAGGCGAACTGCACGATCACCTACAACGCTACCGTTACCAACGATGTGAATCCGGGTACGACTTACCAGAACCTGGCCTCGGCGGCATGGGATTCGCTCGAAAATCCGCCGGCCGTGGACGATGGTGGCAACCGTCGTGGCAGCACCGGCACGGTGCGTGACAACTTCACCATCCTGGCGCCGATGCTGACCAAGGTGGTGGCCAGCACGTCGCTGGGCGACACCGCCGCTGGAGAGCACACCGGGCTGGATGATCTGGCGATCGGTGAAACCGTGACCTACACGTTGACCATCGGCTTCCCGCAGGGCACCACGGTCGATGCGCTGCTGGTGGATACGTTGCCGGCCGGTCTGCGTGCCATTGGAGCGAGCACGGTGCCGAACTTCGGCAATTCCGGAATCTCGACCGGATTCATCGCCCCCACGATCGCAGCCGATGGCAGCAGCGTGACGTTCGACTTCGGCAGCATCGTCAACCCGGCCGACGGCGTGCTGACCAACGACTGGATTTCGGTCACGGTCACCGCGGTCGTGCTGGACATCGCCTCCAACACGGATGGCGGCGTGCTCACCAACTCCGCCACGTTCAGCAACGGCACCTCGCCGGATGTCGCAGACGAGGAAGATGTCGAGCTGGTCGAGCCGGAACTGGCGCTGACCAAGTCGATGGCCGCCGGCGGCACGGGTGGCAGTGCGGTGATCACGCTGGTCATTGCCAACAACGGTACTGGCCCGGCTTACAACATCGTGCTCGAAGACGTTCTGTCGCACACCGCCTGGAGCGCATCGTCGATCACGGCGGGCACTGCGCCGGCTGGCTTCACGTCCGCGGTGCTGGCCAATACGCCGGCCGCTGGCCAGACCACGGTGCGCTTCACCAGCAATGCCTCCGTCGGACTGCTGCCGGATGCGAGCGTCACTGCGACGATCAATGCCACGCTGGCGGTATTCCCGCCCAATCCGAATCCGGTGCAGAACACTGCCACGGTGCCGAGTCACGACTCGATCCCATTCGTGCCGACCATCCCAGGTGATACCTGTGAAGACGTGGATACCTGCCGCCAGTACGATCCGGTGGACGACGATGCTTCGCTTGGCTTCCCGAATCCGGTGGTCAGCAAGGTCGTGGCCAATACCGGAAGCGGTACGGGCGGAGCGTTCGTTCCGGGTGACGTGGTGATCTTCAACATCACCGTGACCAACAACGGCCCGCTGGGCGCGGATCTGGTCAACGCGACGCTGACCGACGTGGTGCCTGCCAACACCACGTTCAATGCCGCTGGCAGTCACGCGGATTGGGCGCCTTCGTGCATCGATGGCGCCGTAGCCGCAACCAACTGCGCCTTGGCCACGCCGTTCACGGTGCCGGGCAATGGTGGATCGGTGACGCGCGCCTTCGCCGTGCGGATCGACAATCCGCTGCCGGCTGGCGTCGAGCAGGTTGCCAATCAGGCGATCATGACCTCGCCCAGCCTGCCGCCGGATACGGAAATCCCCAGCGACGATCCGAGCACCCCGGCCGATCCGGACGATCCGACCATCGTGCCGATCGTGGCTGCGCCGGACATGGTGCTGACCAAGGTCGATAACGTGGCTGCGGGCGATGTCGCGCTGCCGGGCGACACCATCATCTACACGCTGACTTACCAGAACGTCGGCAACCAGCTGGCCACCGGTGTCACGATCACCGAAACCGTGCCGGCCAACACCACCTTCGTGGCGGCCACCAGCACCAGCGGTTGGGTCTGTACGCCGAACGCCAGCGCCGGTTCGACCTGCGTGCTCACCATCGGTGATGTGCCGGGTGCAAGCACGCCAGTCGATGTGTACTTCGCGGTGGTGATCGATGATCCGGTCGCCGCAGGCACCACCACCATCGGCAATACCGCTGTGGTGGCCGCCGGCCCGGGCAACCCGGCCGATCCGACGCCGGACAACAACACCGACGACGAAACCACGCCGCTGGAAGGCACGCCAGGGCTGCAACTGACCAAGACCGATGGCGATGTCAGCACGGTGCCGGGCGGTGTCGTGGCCTACACCCTGCGCTACTGGAACAGCGGCGATCTGAACGTCGACAACGGTGTCATCACCGAGACGGTGCCGGCCAATACCGTGTTCGTGCCCGGCGCACCGAGCACTGCGGGCTGGGTCTGCGCACCGGACAACAGCGCAGGTTCGAGCTGTACGCTGGCGGTCGGCACGTTGATCGGTCAGAGCACGGCTGCCAATGCGGCGAGCGCGACCTTTGCGGTGCAGGTCGATGACCCGCTGCCGGCTGGCGTGAATGCGGTGCTCAACGCCGCCGTACTGGGCACCACCGATCCGGGCGGCCCCGAAACCCCGCCGGCCACCGATGACACGCCGGTCACCGCAACGCCTGACCTCGCGATCACCAAGACCGCCAGCGCCACCAGCGTCGAGCCGGGTGACGTGCTGGTCTATACCCTGAGCTACCAGAACATCGGCAATCAGGGCGCCACCGGCGTGGTCATCACCGAAACGGTGCCGGCCAATACCACGTTCAATGCTGGCGGCAGTGCGGCTGGCTGGAGTTGTGTCGATGGCGCGCCGGCCGGCACGGTCTGCACCTACAACGTAGTGGGCGAAGTGGCGGCAGGTGCGGCTGCGGTGAGCCTGGCATTCGCGGTCAACATTCCCGATCCGATCCCGGCGGGCATGGAGGACGTGGACAATCTCGTTTCCATCGTCGATGACGGCAGCAACGGAACGGATCCGAACCCGGACAACAACAGCGACAACGAGAACACGCCTGTCGATGCAATGCCGGCGCTGGAAGTCACCAAGACCGACAACAACGTGAGCGTGGCGCCAGGTGATGCCATCACCTATGTCATCAACTACGCCAACACGGGCGATCAGAACGCGACCGGCGTGGTGCTCACCGAAACCGTGCCGGCGCACACCACCTATACCGGCGCAGGCTGGACCTGCGTACCCGATGCCAGCGCTGGCTCCAGCTGCACCATCGCCATCGGTGCGTTGGCGGCGGGTGGCAACGGCACGGTCAACTTCGTGGTGACGGTGGCCGATCCGATCCCGGCGGGTGTGGAATCCATCGCCAACGTCGTGACGATCCATTCCGACGGCGAGGGCGGCGAGCCTTCCACGCCGCCAACCGATCCGACCGATCCACGTATCGATGACGAGGAAACCCCCGTGGATGCCCTGCCGGAACTGGTGGTGGAAAAGACCGACAACGATGCCGTGGTGTCGCCGGGTGATCAGATCACTTATGCCATCACCTACCGGAACATCGGCAATCAGAACGCTACCGGCGTGGTGCTCACCGAAACCGTACCGGCGCACACGACCTACACCGGCAGCGGCTGGGCCTGTGTGCCTGACGCCAACGCCGGCGCCACCTGTACCCATGCGGTGGCTGGTGAAGTCGTCGCGGGTGCGGCAGCGGTTTCCGTCGCCTTCGTGGTGACGCTGGACGATCCGATCGAAACCGGTGTGGAATCCATCGCCAACCGCGTGACGATCCATTCCGATGGCGATGGCGGCGAGCCTTCCACTCCGCCTGATCCGAATGACCCGACCGACCCGCGTCAGGACGAAGAGGAAACGCCGGTGGAAGCCACGCCGGATCTGGTCATCGTCAAACGTGCCAACACCCCGGCGGCTTCGCCCAACACGGTGGTGGGTTTCACCCTGACCTACAGCAACGTGGGCAACCAGGATGCGACCGGTGTGGTCATCACCGAAACCGTGCCGGCCGGAACCCTGTTCAACGACGCCGGCAGCACCCCGGGCTGGAGCTGTGCCGATGGTTCGCCCGCAGGCACGGTATGCACCTTCAATGTGGGGCCGCTGGCCGCCGATGGTGTGGAGCACGAAGTGGTATTCGCCGTGCTCGTGCTCGGCAATACCGGTGTGCTCAACCGCGTGCACATCGAAGATGACGGCAGCAATGGCAGTGACCCGACGCCACCCAACAACGAGAGCGAAGTGGCTGTGGGAGGCGTGCCGGTATGGGTGCCGGCAGGCTCGCCCTGGACGTTGATGCTGCTCGCGCTGGCACTCGGTGCGCTGGCTTACAGGCAGCGTCACCGCTTCGGCTGAAGTCGGTAGCAAAAAGAAAACGCCCCGCATCAAGCGGGGCGTTTTTTTATTCCGGGGTGGATCAGGCTACGGCAGAAGCGCTTGGCCCGGGTTGAAGCGACTGAGGCGTGAGTCCCTGCGTCAATCGTCCGGCGTCTGACGCTTCACGGCGCGCCAGCCGATGTCATGACGATGGAACTGGCTGGCCCAGCGAATCATTTCCACACCGGCATAGGCATGGCGCTGCGCATCGGCCACCGTATCGCCCAGCGCCGTCACGCACAGCACGCGACCGCCTGTGGTGATCACGCGGCCATCAGCATCCAGCGCCGTTCCGGCATGGAAAGCCTTGGCCGTTTCCGGCACCTCATCCAGGCCGCTGATCACCTCGCCGGTGATCGGTGAGTCGGGATAGGGCCGCGAGGCCATCACCACGCCCAGCGAGGGGCGCGTGTCCCACACCGCTTCCACGCTGTCCAGGCGTGCGTCCAGGGCGGCTTCGACCAGATCCACGAAATCGCTTTGCAAGCGCAGCATGATCGGCTGGGTTTCCGGATCGCCGAAGCGCACGTTGAACTCGATGACGCGCGGCGTGCCGCTGGCATCGATCATCAGGCCGGCATAAAGAAATCCGGTGAAGGGGATGCCATCTGCCGCCATGCCGGCAACGGTAGGCGTGATCACCTCCCGCATCACGCGGGCATGCACCTCGGGCGTCACGACCGGCGCCGGCGAGTAGGCGCCCATGCCGCCGGTGTTGGGGCCGGTATCACCGTCACCGACGCGCTTGTGGTCCTGGCTGGTGGCCATCGGCAGCGCGGTTTTGCCGTCCACCATGGCGATGAAACTGGCTTCCTCGCCTTCGAGGAATTGTTCGATTACCACGCGCGCACCAGCCTCGCCGAAGGCGTTGCCCGAAAGCATGTCGCGCACGGCGGCCTCGGCTTCCTCCAGCGTCATCGCCACGATCACGCCCTTGCCGGCGGCCAGGCCATCGGCTTTCACCACGATCGGCGCGCCCTTGTCCCGGACATAGGCCAGTGCCGCGTCCACATCGGTGTGCACCGCATAGAACGCGGTGGGAATGTGGTGACGGGCAAGGAAATCCTTGGCGAAGGCCTTGCTGCCTTCCAACTGTGCGGCGGCGGCGGTAGGGCCGAAGATGCGCAAGCCGGCCGCGCGGAAGCGATCCACCACGCCAGCCACCAAAGGCGCTTCCGGGCCGACGACGGTGAAGGCCACGGCCTCGTGCTTGGCCAGTGCCAGCAGGGCGTCGATGTCGCTCATCGCCACGTGCGCATTGCGGCACTTGGCTTCGCGCGCCGTGCCGGCGTTTCCCGGAGCGAGGATCACTTCGCTGACGCGCGAGGATCGGGCGAGCTTCCACGCGAGCGCATGTTCGCGACCGCCGGAACCGATGACGAGGATTTTCATGGAGTCGTTTCCCGAATGCCGTGAGCGCGCAGGCAGCGATGTGTGCCATGGCGAGGAAGAAATAAAAAAGCCCGGTGCGCAGGGGACGCACCGGGCGAAGTCTGCGCGCGCCGCAAAGTAGCCGAACGCGCAGGTCGGGGCAAATCGGAAGGCAGGAAAAGCTCCCGATCCGGCAACGCGCCTGCCGGATCGGGAGGGATCTGCGCTGGTGGATTCAGTTCCGGGTGATGTAGATGGACACCCCGCTGAAGTTGCTGCTCTTGGGGCGCAGGCCGATGTAGTACCAGCCACTTGCAGGCGCGTTGATAGTCACGCTTTCTTCGTTTCCGGCATTGGCGGAAAGGTGGGCATAGGCCGTGGCGGACGGCCAAACGCCTGCATCACCCACGTACATGTCGGCATCACCTGTGCCGCCGACGCTGTTGATCGTCAGCGAATTTGTACCTGCCGGCACGTAGGTCAGGAACCAGGTGAACCAGTTGGCATTGGATTGTTCGGCACCACTGCGCTTGCAGCCGGGGTCCAGCTGACGGACATCGGTTGCGGTGCATTCGGGCAGGTCGGGAAGGCTGGGCTCGACCGGTTCTTCCTCATCCTCCTCGAACAGAACCACTGCCGTAACGCCGGCAAAGCTGCCACCGCCCTTGGGGAAAAGGGTGACGTTGTGGTAGCCGGATACGGGGGCGGTCAGCGCGATGGTCTCGTTGCTGCCGGTGAACGTTGAGGATGCCTCGAAGATAGTGGTGGTCGGGTAAGCAGAGCCGGGCAGGCTGTAGTACATGTCTGCATCGCCGCTGCCGCCGAAAGTGCGGATCGTGGCCTTGGCCGGAGCCGATCCGGCCAGCACCTGGAAATAGAACGTCTTGCTGTTGTTCCCGTTCGCGCTCAGGCCGACGATCTTGCAGGACGTTGACAGGATGTAGTCGTTTTCGCAGTCAGGCAGATGCGCCACGTCCGGAATCGGATCGGGGTTTTCGCCCGGATCTGGTTCGGGCTCAGGTTCCGGATCCGGTTCTTCGCCATCGCCAAACGAAGGGTCGATGTCTTCCTGCCCTGGCATCAGCCAATACGCATACACGTCCACGCCAGAGAAATAGTCGCCGTTCTTGGCATGCAGGCCGATATTGATCCAGACGTTCGGCGTCGGATTCTCGATGACGATCTCTTCGGTGTTGCCGACATCGTTCGAAGACCATGCGCCGACGGTTGTCGGATAAGGCCAGGTGGGTGAAGGCGCGGCGTAAATGTCCACGTCACCCAGGCCATTGCGGGATTTGATCTTCAGCGTCTTCACGTTGGCGGGCGGAATGATCGACAGCCAGATCACGCTGCTGCCGCTGGCCTGAAGGATGCCATGTTTGCAGCCATTGGCGAGCGAGGTGTTGGACGAACAGACGGGCAGTTCAACCGGGATGTTCAGCGGCGGCGGCAGAGGCGCCTCGCCTTCGAACTCATCGGAGAAAATGCGCGAGGCGACATCTTGATTGCACGAGGTGGTGTCGGTGTTGTTGAGCAGATAGCAGTCCAGCCAGGTGCGGAACTCCTGATCCTTGCCATCGCGCACGTTGTCCAGCCAATTGCGGTAGCCGGGGGCATAGTCACCTGCGCGTGCAACGGCGAGCATGGCATCCATGCTGCTGCGATAACGCTCGAACATGAAGCGTGTGGCCAGGTAGCCCCATGTGTAGATGTTGTCCTGCGGGCTTACCCCGTACTGATTGTTGAACACCGTGGACAACGGCACGTTGCGGCTGGGTGTGTCGCCGACATACCAGGCATTGTCATCGTTGCGGGTGAGGAAGGAGCCCGCCATCTGTTCGGCGATGGTTGCCACGCCGGGAGAAGGCGCGGGCAGGTTGCTCAGGAAGAACTGCGCCATGTACTCGCCGACGCCTTCGGTGAACCACACCGCCGAATAGGGCGCCGTGCCCGGCAAGGCACCGAAACCGCCCTTGAAGTTGTAACGCCCATCGAGGTAGTGGGTGTATTCGTGGTGCAGATTCCACGGCTCCCAGATGCCCGACGGACGCGTCCAGCTGCTCGGGGCGACGAACGTGATGAAGCGCGGCGTGTTGCCCGGATTGGACGGCGTGCCTTCCAGGTAGATGCCGCCGTTGTTGGTGGAATTGCCGAAGAAGGTGGTGGAGTAGGAGGTGTAGTGGTTCTGGTTCTTGAAAATGACCACTTCCAGCGTGTCGTTGAAATCGTCCGCGACGGGCTGGTCTTCCGTGGTGCCCATCAGGGTCATGAAGGCACTCTTCTGCTGCGCCAGCGTCTCGCAGATGTAGTCGAGCTGCGTGGCGGTCAGGTCGTGATTGCGGATGCGCAGCTTGCCGGCGTGGCAGACGCGGGTCTGCGCTGACGGCAGGATCATTTCCTGCAAGTCCTGCATCGCGGTGCATACGCCGGGGCCATACCACGCGCAGTTGGCACTGTCGTACCAGTGCACCATCTCGGCCAGCTTCAGGAAAACATTCGGTTGGTTTTCCAGCGAGTAGATCGAGGTCAGCGATTTGACCAGATCACGGGTTTCCTGCCGGAACGTGGCATCGCTCGTGATCTTCAGGAACCGGCCCAGTTCATAAGCTGCATCGGTCATCAGATAGGAGGTCTGGCTCAGGCTGCAATCCACCGCGCAGTTGTCGCGGACGAAATCGCGCAAGGCCTCGCGGAAGCCCTTGTCGTCGGCGATCGTGTTGGCTTCGCTGTTCGGTTCCCATTGCAGGTTGTAGGCCAGCACATTGACCTGGCTGACCGCGCCGCGCATTTCGAAAATGCCGCGATAACTCGCGCTGTCGTAGTTGTCGAGCACCTTGGCCAGGGTATCGAAGTTTTCGGTGATGGCATCCAGGGCCCTGATGAGGATCAGCGAATCGCGCAGCACGTAGCCATGTTCGGCCGATGCCGGTGCGTTGAGGTTGGGGTGGTTGCCGAAAGCCCTGATGGCGCTCTTGAGCAGCGCATGGAAGGCGGGTGTATCGAAGGTCAGCGCACTGCGGTCACTGGCGTAGTAGCCGGTGCGAAGAAACATGATCAGTTGCGTGATCTTCGTGCTGTTGTTGCCCGGGTAGCTTTGCGCCGCGGCCAGATAAGCCTCGGCCACGGCGGTCATTTTTGCCTCGGTGAAGATGGCCGCATCGAGCGTGCCATCGGCGCTGAAGTTTTCGTTGACACAGGCCACGCTGGCCGCCTGCA
>JAEXRB010000096.1 GCA_023438325.1 Pseudomonadota bacterium
GGCGGGCTGCGCCAGCACGGGGTGGTCATCAACCTCGACAGCAAGCGCGTTGGCCCCATTGAGGTCGATCCTCGAACTTGGGCGCGCTTCGGCTTCCGGCACACCGATGCCGAGGCCGATGCAGCAAGCGAGGAGGCTTTGGAATGAAGGACTGGAACGTGTGGGTCTGCCGAGGCGGGCGTAGCGTGGTGATCGGCACGGTGTCCGAACAGGACGAGCCGCTGGCCCGATGCGCGGCGTTGTCGCGCTTCGCGGTCACCGAGGATGAATTGGATTCGGGTGAAGCCCCGTTCACGGCGTCCGCCATTCTTCCCGAGGGCGACTTCTGGGTGTCGCCTGTCTGAATCCGGGCTCGCCGCAGCGATGCTTGATCCTTCGATAGACTTGGGGCAGCCCCGGACGCGGCTTTGCCGGACCGGTATCGGATGGACCTGCTGCAAAGAAGGCGCTCATGGCACGTAAACGCACCCTGCAAGAGATCGACCAGGAAATCGCCAAGCTGAAACAGGAAGCGGATGCCATCCGCGAATCCGAGAAAGCGGAAGTGGCGGCCAAGATCAAGGACGCCATTGCCTTCTACGGCTTTACCGCTGCCGACCTCGGCTTGTCTCGCGGCGGCAAGAAAGGGCAGAAGCCCGACGCCAAGGCCAAGCCGAAGTCGGTCAAGGGCGCTGGGAGTGCCCCGAGCCGCGTCAAGTACAAGGACGAAGCCGGCAACGCATGGTCGGGGTATGGCCGCAAACCCAAATGGTTTGTCGAGGCGCTGGCGGGTGGCAAGACCGCCGAGGAACTGCTCGCCTAGACCGCCGCTTGAGGCTATCCCGCCAGAGGGCAGCGATCCATGACGTTTCATTCGTCACCCGTTCGGGCGTATGCTGGCGTGAACCGCCTCATTTCCGCTTGAAGGATTGCGCATGGATCATCTGAATCACTGGTTCGAAAACGCCATCTGCTGGCCGTCTCCGATGGGCGCGGGAGTACCGGAATCCAAGCGGGTGGCCCGATGAGCCGGGATCATCCCATCATCAAGCAGTTCGAAGCGCAGGCCGAAGTGCTGGACATCACCGGCAGCGCCGAAGCGATTGACGAGGCCATCGTTCAACTGGCCACCTGGATGGACGGCCTCGAACTCTCCGACGATGATTCGGCCTTACTTTGCCGCATCGGGGCCATCCTCTACCGGGAAGGATTGCGTCGGCGCATGGGCGACAAGGCGGGGTGATCCTTGCGGAATGCAGGAATGGGGGCAGCGATGCCCCCATTCTCTTTGCGGCAGGGCTGCGCTGTTACGGTTCAGCGATCCTCGGTCATCCCTTCATCACCCGGCAGGTTAGGCCCCGTGTTGGGCGGCGGCTCATTGCGCTGCGCCTGCCGCGCCAGCAACCCGCCCAGATAAGCGCCGGAGGCGCGCGGGCGGTTATGCCCGGCCAAACGGGCCGCCGACAGTCTGGCCTCCGCATCCACATCAGGGGCTACGTCTCCGCCGCCGCGCACCGGGGGCGCAACCCCCGCTTTCTCGCTGTAGTGGTCGATCAGTGCCTCATGGCGCAGGCCGTGCGACGTGGCCCCCAGTCCTTCCTTGGTGAGCTGAAAGCGCCCCATCACGTAGTCGAAGCGCCGCAGGTTGCGGTCAAGGCTGTGGTGGGGATCGCCCATGTGTGCGTCTTCATCCTTGGCGAGCACCTGTGCGAAGCGCAGCGCCGCCATGCGCTCCGCTGAGTCCAGCGGGACGAAGCGCAGTCGCCCCCCTTTCGCTCCCTCCTTGATCCGCACGTAGCTGTCCGCCTGCCGCTCTTCGGACGGCAAGCCGGTGGCTTCGAACGGCACCACGCACCGGTGCGGCCGAAACATGACCGATTCCTTGCGCCGCAGGCCAAACGCCCGCATCAGCTTCAGGGAGGCGCCGATGTAGCGGTCGAAGAGGCATACCTGTTCGATCACTGCGTCGATGTCGATGCCGGCCGCCGTCCAGCTTTTGTCGCGCTGCGCGTTTTCGTGGCGCTGGTATTCGGCGGGCGTCAGGCCGTAGTGATCCGGCTTGCGAATGAAGCCGGGCTTGCCCAGCCACAGCGCCAGCCCGCGCAGGAAGCTCAGGTAGGTCTGGATCGTGGCCGGCGCGAGTTGCTCTTTCTGCCACACGGCGACCATGGCCCGGATGTGACGATCACCCAGGTTGCGCGGATCGGGCACCATCTTGAAGCCGGCCTTCCGGTGCAGGTCGCGGAAGAAGCGCCGCAGGAAATCGGCCCGCTCCTGACGGGTCTTGTGGGAGACGGTCTTTTCCCGTGCGGTGTGCTGGGCGTTGTACAGCGTGATCAGGAGGTCAAGCACGCGCATGGGATCGGCATGGCCGGGCCGCAGCCGTTCGAGGGCTTGCTCCGGCGACAGGGTGGCACGCTCCTGAGCGCGGCGCGGCTGGTGATGGTGGGGGTCGCGCCACGCGCCCAGGGCGCCCTGGACACGGCGGGGGGCGTGTTGTGTGTTGAATCTGGACATGGCAAATCTCCGACAGCAGTGCCGTGTGCCGTCCCGGCGGCGCACAGCGGGAATGGGGTGGAATCCATCGGGTCATCGCCGGCGCGGATTCCGATGCGCGGGCAATGCGTGGTCAGGTGTTTCAGCAAGGCGTGCGGTCACGAGCGCGCCATGCCTACCCAGGGTTTGCCGGCATCGCGTGGGGCGCGATGACCAGCTCGGTCGTTCTTAAAAATGAACACGGTGATCCGTCTCGCTTCCGCATTTCTGCGTTCGCCGAGCGTTGGGATGCCGTCCCGCCTCAAGGGCAGGGAGCAACATCAGCGCGAAGGTCTTGCCTTGCGCGCCATGGGGGATCAGTCCTCAGTACGTAGCGCCATCCACCTGCATGGGTCCGCCCCTTGACCGAAAGTCCGGGGCAGTGCGAGGTTCACGAGCGGGGGCACACGGGGAGCCCAACATGGGGCCAACACAGCCGTGTGCTGCGCGAAGTGCGCGTGCTCGAAAGGGTGACGGGAACAGTGGCGCGGCATCGAGTGCCGGCCAGTGGAACTGCTCGAACGCAGGGCTCGCTCTCGGGGAGCGTCTGACAGACGACTGCCAGCAGTGCCTTGCGTTGCTCTACGGGTTGAACTGCTTCGGGCGTGGGCTCAATGGGCCATGCCGAGCCCGACTCGGAGGTCGGGGCTTGAAGAGGCGGGTCACGACCGCAACGCCTTTCGCTCCGTGATGGAGCAGGCCAGGAGGCCTCGGGAGACTGTAGTTCACACCCAGGCCGCGCTCAGGTCAATGGCCAGCACCGCTGCACCACCCCCTTGCTGCCAGAACAGCGGCGTTTGCGGGTGGCCCTTGAAATTGCAATGCGAGGGGCGCTTATTTTTCAAAAGCCCGCCTGAACGAGCTGCCGCCTGGGGTTGACATTGCCTTGGCCTGCCTCTGGTTTTTATCGTGAGGGTTTCAATGCCCTTGAGCCCTTTGGAACGCCCTCGGCGCTGAAAGTGTGGTCTTGACGACGCCTGATCCAGTGAGACCGTAGTCCGACACGGAAGACGTGGGGCGGCGTGGTCGAAAGTACTCGATCTGTACACGGCCTCGACTCGTATTGGCTGGGAACACAGTCCGAGC
>JAEXRB010000111.1 GCA_023438325.1 Pseudomonadota bacterium
CGCAGGCGATCCAGCAGGCTTTTCTGCGTTGTCGGTGATGCGTCGGAGGCAGCGGATTGCTCGGCTTCCGCATAGCCTGATACCAGGCTTGCGGCGATGAAGTCGTTGACTTCCGCCAGCGTCGCGCCGCTCTGCTCGGCCAGTTCGGAGGGGAGTTGGAAGCCCTTCATCATCGTGGTGGCGATGCGGAAGTGTTTGGGGAATTCGCGTTCGATCTGCGGCCACTTGCTCAGGCGATAACGAGCATCTGCTGCGCTGCCGGGAATCTCGCCGCCGCTGCCTCCCAGCGCCGCCAGCCATACCAGCCGGCCGAGCGGCTGGCCATCGCCGATGCTCTGGCGCAATGTCTCGAACTGGCTGGCAGAAACCGGTTTGAATGCACCTTCGGGCAGCGTGACCTGGGTGTAAGGCAGGAATGCCTTGATGCTGTTGCCGCACAGGAATGCTTTTTCGGCCAGATCCAGTACCAGTGGGAGCTGGTCGGGCAGTTCCAGTTTTTGCGGGCCGGCGGGGATGTCTCCGGCAAGGATCAGATCGATCAACTTGCGTTGCGCGGGTTTGGCCGGTGCGGGCGGTGGCGCCGGTACGGCTGCCGGTTGCGCTGGCGCGGGTGTCGAAGCCACGCTGGCGCGAGGTGCTTCGGGAACCGGGATTGGCGGCGCGGGAGGCTGTGGCGCCGGCGGCTGCGGTGCTGGTGAGCGCGCGGGAGCGGCGGGCGAAATTGCGGCAGCCGGTTGTGCTGCTGCGGCGCTGCCGTCGGCTAGTTGGCTCATCAGGCGGCGCATCGCCTCGGGGGTGACCGGACGATGCAGGACGTGGTCGGCTTCGGCCGAGGTGCCGGAGGTGAGTGCCACCACGTTCTGGTCGGAGGCCTGCGCCCGCAGCCACGTCATGTGGCCGTAAAGCGTATCCACATCGATCACCAGCGTGCTGGCGCTGTCGGCATCGTTGGCCAGCGCCCAGCGGTTGCCGCTACGGCGATTGATGTCATGGAACAGGGCGATCAGTTGTTCGGCATCGGACGTATCCATGCCGGTGAAGAACACCGAGGCGGGTTTGCTCATGTTGTCCCCTGATGCGGCGGCCCCGTGTGTGCGATGCGTCGGGGCTTCGATGATGTGCAGCCGTTGCGTGCGGAAGTGCTGCGCCGTGGCTGATGTTTGGTCGCAAATTATTGGTGAGATAGGGATTTCCGTCAATGCAGCAGTGCACGCAATACTGTGATGCAGCCTGCGGCATGGGCGGTTGCCCGAATGGGGATTACTGGGCTGGCAGCGGGCCGCGCGGTGTGCGCTTGGGCAGGTGGCTGCGCAGGAACTCCATTTGATCGGCCAGGATGTTGCGGTTGGAAAGGATGAGGTGTTCCACCCAGCTTGGTCGATACGGCACCGCGAGGAGCGGCATGTGCGCTTGCGCAGGCGTGCGGCCGCCCTTGCGCGTGTTGCAGGCGAGGCAGGCGCTGACCACGTTTTCCCAGATGTCGAGGCCGCCTTGGGAGCGGGGCATCACGTGATCGCGGGTGAGTTGGTAGCGGGTGAACTGCTGACCGCAATACAGGCACAACTGCGCATCTCGCGCGAATAATGCGATGTTGGTGAGTGCCGGCGCGGGCGAGATCGCCTTGGCGCGGGCATGGCCGCGGGATGCGACGATCGGGTGCAGGTCGAGCCGACTCTGTAGTCCGGAAATGCGATTGATGCCGCCGCGCAAGGTGAAGCAGGGTTCGCCGAGTGTCCAGGCCACGGCATCGCGGGCATACAGGTGGGCGGCTTCGCGCCAGGAGATCCAGTCGAGGATGCGGCCGTAGGCGTCCAGTGAAAGCACGCGGGGCAGATGGCGCTCGTTGCCGGAAGTGAACCAGCAGGCAGGCCCGGTGGAAACGACGGACGAGACGCTTGATGCGGACGAGGTGACCATTTGATACCCGAGCATAAACCAGTCCGGTAACAAAATGATCACCTTTTGGCGATTTTTTATGCAGCCGCCGATCAGGCCAGAGGTTTCACCAATCGCAGCATGTCGGTATCCATGCCCGCACGGCGGTACAGGCGGATCGCGCGTTCGTGTTCGGGGAAAACGAACAGTTGCAGATGGGCGCAGTGCTGTGCGCGGGCAAAGTCTTCCACCGCATCCAGCAGCGCCTGTGCCGCGCCGTGACCTTCGTGTGCGGCAGCTACGGCCAGATCGGCCAGATGTGCATTGCGGGTGCCATCGACGGAGTCGTTCACCAGCCGCACCCGCGCAAAGCCTGCGCAGTGCCCGTTCGCATCTTCGGCCACCAGAATCACGGTGCCCGGGGGAGGATTTTCCAGGTCGGCTGCGATGTCCTGGCGGACATGCACGAGGAACGTGTGGCGCTGGCGGAAGCGCGGCAAGGGTGCCTGCGCGAAGCGGGCGCACAGGGCGAGGACGGCATCATCGTCGGCCGCCGTGGCGGCGCGGACGAGATAGCCGGTGCTGGCCGGATCAGAAGGCATCGGCCTCCAGCCCCATCAGATTGCCCGAGCCGCTGAGGATGGCCGCGGCGTGGCTCTGGGTGCGCGGCAGGATGCGCTGGAAGTAGAAGCGCGCCGTCTCGCGCTTGGCGCGCTTGAACCCTTCCGATTGTGCACTGGCATCGGCGGCGGCGACACTGCGTGCCCACCAGTACGCCAGCACCGCGTAGCCGGAATAAAACAGGTAATCGACCGAGGCGGCGCCGATTTCTTCCGGGCTCTGGCCGGCGCGTTTGCCGATTTCCAGCGTCAACTGCTGCCAGTCCTGCGCGGCGCGCGCGAGCGGCGCGATGAACTCGGTCATCTGCGGGTTCTGAGTCTGCGCGGTGCAGAACTCCACGATCATCGTGAGGAAATGCTTGAGCCCCATACCTTGCGTCTGGAGCGTTTTGCGGCCGAGCAGGTCGAGCGCCTGGATGCCGGTGGTGCCTTCGTAGATCGTGGTGATGCGGGCATCGCGCGCGATCTGTTCCATGCCCGATTCGCGGATGTAGCCGTGGCCGCCGAAGCATTGCAGCGCATGACTGGTGGCCTCCACGGCCCATTCGGTGAGGCAACCCTTGATGATCGGGGTGAGGAAGGAGAGCAGCGCGTCGGCGTGTTGCCGGGTTGCCGCGTCCTCGCTGCGTTCGATCACGTCGAGCAGGCTGGAGCCGTGCAGTGCCAGTGCGCGTGAACCTTCGGAAAGTGCCTTGCAGGTCAGCAGCATGCGGCGCACATCGGGGTGCACGATGATTGGGTCGGCAGGCTTTTCCGCCAGTTTGGGGCCTGTCGGCGAGCGCATTTGCAGGCGCTCCCTTGCGTAGGCGGCGGCGTTCTGCAGGGCGCGATCCATCAGGCCCAGGCCCTGGATGCCGACGCCCAAGCGTGCGGAGTTCATCATCGTGAACATGGCGGCCAGGCCGCGATGGGGCTGGCCGATCAGCCAGCCTTGCGCGCCGTCGAAGTTCATCACGCACGTGGCCGAGCCATGGATGCCCATCTTGTGCTCGATGCTGCCGCAGCGCACGGCGTTGCGTTCGCCCTGCACGCCATCGCGGCCCACCTTGAGTTTGGGCACGATGAACAGCGAAATGCCCTTGGTGCCGGCCGGTGCATCGGGCAGGCGGGCGAGCACGAGGTGGATGATGTTGTCGGTGAGGTCGTGGTCGCCGCCGGTAATGAAGATCTTGGTGCCGGTGACGGCGTAGCTGCCATCGGCCTGCGGTTCGGCCCGGGTCTTGAGCAGGCCGAGGTCGGAGCCGGCATGCGGTTCGGTCAGGCACATCGTGCCGGTCCATTCGCCCGAGACGATGCGGGTGAGGAATACCTCGCGTTGCCAGTCTTCACCGTGGTGCTTGAGTGCTTCGGTGGCGCCGTGCGAGAGCAGCGGATAGTTGCCCCACGCCAGATTCGCCGCATCCACCATTTCCTTGAGGGCCGAGCCGAGGGTTTCGGGCAGGCCTTGGCCGCCGAAGGCTCCCGGTGCGGTGAGGCCGTTCCAGCCGTTTTCCACCCATTGGTCGTAGGCGGCCCTGAAACCTTCGGGCGTTTTCACGTTGCCGCTGGCAGGATCGAACTGGCAGCCTTCTGTGTCGGCACTCTGGTAGAGCGGGGCGAGGGCTTGCTCGACGAAGCGTGCACCTTCTTCCAATACCGCATCGGCCAGTTCGGTGGTGACATTGTCACTGCCGGGAAGCGATGCATAGAGCGATTGGATGTCGAGCACGTCGTGCAGTACGAAGCGCAGATCGGCGAGCGGGGCGTTGTAGCGATTCATTCGGTGGTTCCTGTGGCGAGGTCAGCGCAGCACGCCGGGCAGGCCCGGCACCGGCCAGAGCTGGCCTTCGAAGGTGAACTCGTCGCGGCGGCGATCCGGCTCGGTGCTGACCAAGGTGCCGTTGAGTGCGTAATCCACGCGTCGGCCCGACTCCAGCGCGGCCTTCACGCGTGCGGCGGCATCGGCTGCGGGTGACATGGTGAGGTCTTCCACTTCCGCGCTCTGCGGGCCAATGGATACGGCGGGCGAGAATTTCAGCGTCGCCGCATCGATACCTTCGATGCGCAACTGCGCAGAGAGCTCGGACACGGTATGGGGCACGTTGCTGAAGCTCTGGATGCGCACACGTATCTGCCATTGGCCGTCGGGCTGCACGGCCAGCTCCTGGATGCTGGCGGTGGGCGCGAAGATGCGTTTGCGCGGGCCGCTGCTGCAGGCCGTCAGCAGTGACATCAGGAAAACAGGGATCAGGAGAAGTGCGGTGCGGCGCATCGTCTGGTTCCGATGGATGGAAGCGCTTGATGATAGCCGGAAGGCGCGCTTGCAGATGCCGGGATGGCCGGATTTGTTGGCGCGTGTGCCGGCAGGGGTTCGGGCGCTGTCAGGTTTCTTCGGGCGGGCTTGTCTTGTGTCCCTCGCGCCCTTCCAGTGCGATGCGCGCCAGCGCCAGCAGGCGTTCGGTGGAAGGCGAGGCCAGGCGCTTGTTGAAGGCATCCAGAGTGGCGTCGCGATCCAGGTCGCGGGTATTGGCGAGGGTGTCGGCGAGGGCATGGCCGAGGCTGTCGAAAATCAGGCCGTAGGCCACGGCATGCACGAGTCCGCCACCGAGCGTGCCGAAACCGGGAAAGGCTTTCAGCGCGTTGCCGACCACCGCTAGGGTGATCGAGGTGCCTGTGCGCAGCAGGCCGCCGGCGCGGCCGAGTAGTTCGTCGATATCCACGTCGCGCGGCCGCAGGCCGTGGATCTGGCAAAGCTCACGCGTCAACGCGGTGGCAAGCGCGCCCTGGATCACCAGGTCGGTGCCGGGTGCGACGGCGGCCAGTGCGCCGAGCACGGCGCGGCGGGTGTACTTGTCGATCGTGGCATCGCTTTGTTCGCGTTGAAGGCGTTGCTCGGCTTGTGCCACGCGCTCGTCCACGTGTGAGAGCAGCGCGGCTTCACGGCCCGGTTCCAGCGTTTGCGGGCCGAGGCGGGCGATGCGTTCGAGTGCACGTTGCAATGCGTCCACGCGGGCCGGTACGTGGCGGGTGACCGTGTCGCGGCGGCCATCGGGGTGTTCGCGTTCGATTTCCTCGGTAAATCCCGCCGATACCGCAACCACCTGGGCGTGAAGTGGTTTGGCATGAGTGCGCAGGCGCTGGATCAGCGCGTCGGCCTGGGCCGCGTCGTATCGATCGGCCTTGTTCAGCGCGATGACGATGGGGCGGGAGAAGCGTGCCAGCGCGAGCAATTCACTGGCTTGGTGTCGGGTGAGGTCGGCATCGACCACATACACCAGTGCATGCGATCGCGCGGCTTCGGCGGCTGCCAGTTCCAGATGCGTGGTGTCGCCTGCTTCGGCGCTGCCGGGGACATCGGCGATGTCCAGCCGGCGGCCATCGGGAAGGGTGCCGTGATGGCGGGTGATGGTGGTGGTGGTGCCGCCGATCACGCCGATCTGCGGTGCCGTTTCCGGGGCAAGCGCCTGCAAAAGGCTGCTCTTGCCGGTGGAAATCTGGCCGAACAGACAGGCCTGTACGGCGTTCTCGGCGCGACGGCGATCCAGTTCTTCAAGTTCGCCACGGGCTTGGAAGGCTTCTGGAGTGGTGTCGCCGAGGCGTTGGATGCGTTGTTCGAGCGCGCCCCGATCCATCGGCTCGGCACGCGGCTGGCGCGGGCGTGAAGGTCGCAGCAGTCGCCACACGCCCCAGATGGCCAGCGTCATCAGCACTGCCAGAAGCATGAGGAAAGCGATGCCCACCCAGTCGGGCCAGGCACGCAGGCGATCCCACACCGACAAGGCAGCATCGGTGGCACGCAGCAGGGTCAGCAACAGCATCGCCGCGCCCAGCACGAGCGCAGCGGCGACGAGGTAGCGCAAGGGTTGGCTGGGACGTGGCATGCGGGCGCGATGAAGGCGGGGACGTGGCACTGTAGCGCTTGCGCCCGCAGGCCGGCCATTGCGAGGATGCGGGTTGGGGACGAAGAAAGGGGGCGCCGATGCGCAGATGGATCGCGGGCTGGATGACCATATGCCTCGGGTTGGGCGTTGCGCAGGCCGTGCAGTTGCCGGAGGCGCCGTTGTTCGTGCAGATGACCCATGCCGATGGTTTGCCTTCCACCTATGTGAATGCATTGGAGGAGGATGCTGCCGGTTACCTGTGGGTTGCCACGCAGGATGGATTGGCGCGCTACGACGGTGTGGAGTTCACCATCTATCGGCACGCGGTGGACGATGCCACGACCCTGCCGGGCAATGCCGTGCAGGTGCTGCATGTGGATGCGCAGGATCGCATCTGGGTTGGCGCGGAAGGCGGCGGCATCAGCATGCTGGATGTGGATCGTCGTGCCTTCCGGCGCTATTCGCCCGAAGCCGATTCGCGTATCGCGCTGCGTGATGTGTGGGCCATCGCTTCGCAGGATGATGGCGTGGTCTGGTTCGGTGGCTATGACGGCGGCCTGTATCGTCTGGATACGCAGGCCGATGCGGTGCAGGTGTTTCGTGCCGGCGATCAGGACGAGGGCGGGCTGCCGTCCGACCACATCCTGGATCTGTTGCCGATGCCCGATGGGCGCCTGTTCGTAGCGACCAGCGCCGGGCTGGTGATCTTGCGTGATGGCGTGTTCGAAGCCGCGCCGCCGTTCCACCATCCTCGGCCGGGCATGGTATTGAGCCTGTTCGCGGCACCGGATGCGTCGGTCTGGGTGGGTACGCAATCGGGCGTGGAGCGTCTGGCCGAAGGCCGTTTCGTGCCGGTGTTCGAGGACGAGGCCGCACAGGCGCTGGTGGCCTCGGGCGTGCCGCGCATCATTGCCGATCGCAATGGCGGTTACTGGCTCGGTACGCGCTCGGGCCTGCGTTACGCGCATGAGGGCAAGGTGCGTGATGCCACCGCCTATGCCGCGCTCGGTGGCGTAGAACTGGTGCTGGACATGCTGGAGGATCACGAAGGTGGCCTGTGGTTCGCGCTGCGCAACGTAGGTCTGATCCGTCTGCCGCCGGATTGGCGCAACTTTTCGGTATTGCACGAGGGCCGGCGCGAGCGTGGCGGGCTGCATAGCGATCACGTGTTCGGTGCCTCCGCAGATGCTGCCGGCGGCTTGTGGCTGATGCATCGCGATGGCGTGTTGGAGCATGTTGCGCCGGGCGGCGACGTCACCGCTTATCTGGATTCTCCCGACGTGCGCTCAACCATGCGCGTGGGATCGGCCGTGCTGGCGCGAGCGGATGGCCGCCTGTGGCTGGGGCATGCGCGCGGGCTGAGTCTGTTCGATCCGGCCAGTGGCACACTTCAGCACTGGTATGCCGATGACGGCCCGGATGCGCCGCCGCGCGGGCTGGTGGACCTGCTGCGACAGGATGCACAAGGCGGGCTTTGGCTGTCGGCTTACGGCGGCGGCCTGCAGCAGCGTGATGCCGATGGCCGTGTCCTGCGGACCTGGCGCACGGATGCGGCGGATGGCCTGCCCGCCGGCTCGATCGAAGACATGGCCTTCGGCCCGGATGGCCGTCTGTGGCTGGCTGGGGATTTCGGCGTGCTCCGGTTGGATGAAGGCGGTGAGCACTTCATGCCCGTGCCCGGTATCGAACCCGGGCGCCTGATGAGCCTGGCGTTTGTTCCGGGGGGCGATTTGTGGGTGGCGCGTCCTGGCTTCATCGAAGGCCATGCGTTGCAAGGTGGCCGTGCCGAGCGCCGCGAAAGCATCGATCGCTCGCAGGGAATGCCGGCGGTGGAGGTAGGCGGCATGCTGGCCGATGCCAGCGGAGACATCTGGTTCACTTCCTCGCGTGGGTTGTGGCGTTATGCGCGCGACAGCGGCACGCTGCGCCAGTTCGGCGTGCGTGATGGCTTGCCGAGCGAGGAGTTCATTTCCAAGCCGCCGTTGATCACGGCCAATGGCGTGGTGGTGGCTTCCACCAACAAGGGCGTGGTGACGTTCGATCCGCGCCACATCGCGCTCAGTCGCACCGAACCGCGCCTGGTGCTGGATGGCGTGTCCGTGCTGCGCCCGGATGGCCGCGCCGGGCTGGGCTTCGAGTCGCCGTTGAACCTCACCTGGGCCGACCGGGAGCTGGCGGTCAAGGCACGGCTGCTGTCTTTCGTCGATGCACCGTCCAACCGCTATCGCTTCCGCTTGCGTGGCTTTGATGCGCAATGGGTGGATGTGGGGGCGCGCGGCGAACGTGTTTTCACGCAGTTGCCGCCGGGTCAGTACCTGCTGGAGATCGTCGGCGGCACTGGTTCGGATGTTTGGTCATCCACGCCGTTGCGGGTGCCGATCCACGTGGCTGCGCCTTGGTGGCGTCAGGGATGGGCCTATGCGCTATACGCGTTCTTCGCTCTGGCCCTGCTGGTGATCGGCTTCATGGCATGGCGCGCCCGCCTGACCCGCCGCCATCAACTCGAGCTGGCGCAGCGCCAGCGTGAATGGGCCGAGCGCGCCTCGCAGGCCAAAAGCAGTTTCCTGGCCACGATGGGGCATGAGATCCGTACTCCGATGACCGGCGTGCTGGGGATGGCCGAGCTGCTGACGAAAACCACGCTCGACGAACGCCAGCGTGGCTATGTCGATGCCATCCGGCGCTCGGGCGATTTGATGCTGAGATTGGTCAATGACGCACTCGATCTGGCCCGCATCGAGGCCGGCAAGCTGACGCTGGCCGACGAGGCATTCGACATGCATGCACTGATGCGGCAAGTGGAGCAACTGATGCTGCCGCTGGCGCAGCGCAAGGGGTTGGCGTTGACATTGAGCCTCGGCCCGAAGGCGCCGCGATACCTGCGTGGCGATAGCCAGCGTGTGCAGCAGGTTGTGCTGAATCTGGTCGGCAATGCGGTCAAGTTCACCGAATCGGGCGAGGTTGCCATCGCGCTGGAGCAGGGCGCAGGCGGTATGGAAGTATCAGTGCGCGATACCGGCCCCGGGCTGGATGCCGAACAGCAAAGCCGGCTTTACCAGCGTTTCGAGCAAGCCGAAGGCCATCTCACCGCCCGCCGTCATGGAGGCAGCGGGTTGGGGCTTTCGATTTGCCAGGAGCTGGCC
>JAEXRB010000210.1 GCA_023438325.1 Pseudomonadota bacterium
GGGCAGAACATGCGCCCAACCTGATCGCCTGGCTGAGCGAGCACAACATCGAGGTCAAACCTGCGCCCGAGAACCCGGAAGCGGCCATCGCGCAGCAGGATGAAGACGTGATCCTGCGCATTTCCGAGAACTACGGCGCCGATTGGCGTGCCGGCAAACCGGCGGGTGTGGAAATCCTGCACGACAGCACGCGCGATGACTCCACAATTCCGGTGCTGCGTGTCACCCGCGTGTTGCAGGGTTACAGCCAGCAGGTCGGCGCGTTGCGACTGCTGGCACGCGGCGTGAACCCGGGCGTCGGCATGCCGGTGCTGGTGACAGCAGTGGATCTGGCCACGCCGATGAGCCGCATCGGCCAGGCGCTGGCCATGCTGCCGTATCTGCTGATCATGAGCGCCTTCGTCGGTGGTGCGTACCTGATCATCGACGTGACCGCTGGCGAACGCGAACGCCAATCGCTGGAGCCGCTGTTGGCCACGCCTGCGTCGCGGCAGGCCATCATGAGCGGCAAGATCCTTGCAGCCTGCGTGTTCGGCTTGTTCAGTCTGATGCTGATGCTGCTGGCCTTCAAGATCGCTTTCTGGCTCATGCCCGGTGGCATGAAAGTGGATGTGTCGCTGCTGGCCATGGCCAAGCTGTTGTTGATCCTGCTGCCGACGCTGCTCTTCGGTTCGTGTCTGCTGACCTTGATCGCCGCCAGCGTGAAGAGCGTCAAGGAGGCACAAAGCTACATGACGTTGCTGATCCTGCTGCCGATGCTGCCCACGTTCTACCTGCTGATTTCGCCGGTGAAAAACCAGCTCTGGATGCTGGCGATTCCGTTCCTGTCGCAAAACCAGATGATCATGATGGTGTTGCGCGGCGAGAACATCAGTGGGGCGGACTGGGCGTTTTACCTCGCCGTGGGCATCGCACTGGCCGGGGTGTTGTGGTGGGCAGCGGCACGGATGTATCACAAGGAACGGCTGGCGGTATCAGGCTGATCCACCACTTTGCTCCGGGCAAAAAAAAGCCGCCACGCTGTGAACGTGGCGGCTTTTTCATGCTGGAGCCCGAGGGGTTTATTCGCTCAGTTTGAAGTCAAACACGCGGCGGCTTTCCACCTGACGGCCAGGCGGGGTGAAACGCCAGCGTTCCATCGCGTTGATTGCTTCGCGGTCGAACGTGCTGTTGGGACGGCTGGACAGGACGCGCACATTGGAAACGCTGCCATCGGGCATGATGGTGAAGCCCACTTCGACCGATCCTTCCACGCGCCGGCGCAACGCCACCGGTGGATAGCGCGGCTGCACGGCGGAAATGACCGTAGGCGTGACCGGTGCAGGCGCGGCGGCCGGAGGCGGTGCCGGGACAGGTGCCGGTGGCGGGGTAACCTGAGCCGGCGGCGGTTCGGCGGCAACCGGCGGCGAGGCAGGCTGGGATTCGGTCGGTTGCGGCTGTGCAGTGGCGACCGGCTCAGGTGCGGGCGGCGGTGCAGCAGGCGTGGGCGGAGCGGCGGCCGCGGCGGCGGCCTGTTGCGCTTGTGCGGCGGCACGCTGGGCCTCGGCGGCCTGTTGTGCGACAAGACGCTGGGCCTCGGCGGCAACGCGGTTGCGCAGGTCTTCGACGCCGCGCTTCAGACGCGGCAAAGCGGGGGCTTGCGCGTCGGCGCGCTCCATCAAGTCGAGCACGCGCTCGCTTTCGGCCAGATCATTGGCCGCCGTGCGCTGCTCCATGTACATCACTGCGTACGGGAACAAATCGCTCAGCGCATTGCGGGCGCGGACGTGGGCAGGCTCCTGTTCGATCACGCTCAGGTACATCTCGAACGCGCTTTCACCTGCGGGGACGAACAACTGGCTCTGCTTCATTGCCTCTTCGGCGTGCACCAGAAGCTCATCCACCGACAAGGTATCCACCAGCGACGGGCGGATGACTTCCGCCTCGCCCGCTGCTTCATCCACCACGGCCGGGGTTTCTTCCACAGGTGCAGGTGCCGCGGGTGCGCTGGGTTGCGCGGGAGGTGGCGCTTCTTCCTTGCCACCGCAGGCGGCAAGGCTCAGTGCGATGACAAGCGGTGCCCAGATACCGCCATGTCGATGGCGCATCGAAGATGTACATTTCATTGGTGTTTCCCCCAAATCGTGGATCCGGTTTCGGCACGCGCCGGCGCAACACCGGGTGGCGTGAATGTCCGTCTCTTGACGGCGTGGGACTATGTTCATGCGCCAGCCCCTCGCAAGTCAAAGCATTGACCCATGCAAAGTGCCGGAAAAGGCGGGTTTTTCGAACTGCAGCTACTTGCCGATGCAAAAGTTTGCAAATATCCGGCCGAGCAGGTCCTCGACACCGAAAGCACCGGTGATCTCACCCAACGCGGCCTGTACCTGGCGCAGTTCCTCGGCCGCAATTTCCCAGGCCGCGGCCTGTACCAGCGCGACGCGGGATTCGGTCAGATGCAGCCCTGCACGACGCAATGCGTCCACGTGGCGCGCCCTGGCACTGAAGGCGCCTTCGATGTCGGCACCTGCGTGGCGACGCAGGCTTCCGCGCAGCAGGTCGAGCCCGGCGCCACTGCGCGCAGACACGTACAGATGTTCGATACCGTCGCAAACCTCGCGTCGTGCCGTGGCACCGCTCAGGTCGATCTTGTTGTGCACGATCAATACGGGTGTTTCACCCGGCACCACCATGCCATCCATGGCCTGATCGTCGCCCAGCACCTGCATGATCAGGTCGGCATGCGCGGCCTCGGCGCGTGCGCGGCGAATGCCTTCGCGTTCGATCGGATCCTCCGAATCGCGCAGGCCGGCGGTATCGACCAAGGTCAGTTCGACGCCATCAATGACGATGGTTTCACGCAAAAGATCGCGCGTGGTGCCGGCCTGAGCCGTGACGATGGCACGTTCGTCGGCCGCCAGCGCGTTGAGCAGGCTGGACTTGCCGGCATTGGGCCGGCCCAGGATCACCACGTGCAGGCCATCGGTCAGGCGCTGACCCCGCCGCGCGGCCTCAAGAAGTGCGTCAAGACGCAACATCACGGCATCGACACCGGCACACAGCGCGGCGGGTGCCAGTGCCTCGATTTCCTCGTCGGCAAAGTCGATGGCCGCCTCGACCTGCACACGCAACGCAATGACGTCTTCCACCAATGCGCCCACTTGTTTCGAGAACACGCCTTGCAGGCTGCGTTGCGCGGCACGGGCGGCTGCCTGCGAGCCGGCACCGATCAAATCGGCGATGGCCTCGGCTTGAGCCAGATCGAGCTTGCCATTGAGGAAGGCGCGTTCGGAAAACTCGCCCGCCCGTGCGGCACGCGCACCCAGCGCGTAGGCGCGCTGCAACAAGGCATGCAGCACGGGCCGGCTGCCATGCACTTGGAGTTCCAGTACGTGTTCACCGGTGAAGGAAGCCGGTGCGGGAAAGTGCAGCAGGAGGCCGGTATCGAGCACCTCGCCGGCTGCGTCACGCAATACGACGTAATGGGCGTGGCGCGGCTCGGGTTTGCGACCGAGCAGCATCGCCGCGATGTCCGGCACCTCGGGGCCGGACATCCGGATCACGCCGATGCCTCCCGCGCCCGGCGGCGTGGCGATGGCGGCGATCGTGTCGGTGCGATGCGCGGCCATCGTCGACGCTTACTTCGCCGCGGCGGTGGCCGGTTCGCCGTGACGGCGCATGATGTACCACTGCTGCAACAGGCCGAGCAGTCCGTTGGTGGTCCAGTACAGCACCAAGCCCGCGGGGAAGAACGCGAACATGACGCCGAATACCAATGGCATGGCCTGCATCATCTTCTTCTGCATCGGATCCATGCCCGGTGCCGGAGAAAGTTTCTGCGTGGCCCACATCGTCAGCAGGTTCACCACCGGCAGGATGAAGTAGGGATCGGGCGCGGTGAGGTTCTGGATCCAGAGGATCCACGGGGCATGACGCAGTTCGACTGCTTCCACCAGCACCCAATACAACGACAGGAAGATCGGGATCTGCACCAGGATCGGCAGGCAGCCGCCGAGCGGGTTGATCTTTTCCTTCTTGTACAACTCCATCATCGCGACCTGGAACTTCTGACGATCATCGCCATAGCGTTCCTTGAGCGCCTCGATGCGTGGCTGCACCCGGCGCATTTTCGCAAAGCTCTTGTATTGGGTTTCAGAGAGCTTGAACAGCGCGGCCTTGATGATGACCACGAGCAGCACGATGGCCCAGCCCCAGTTTCCGGTGAGGGTGTGCAACAGCGACAGCAGCCAATGCATCGGCTGAGCCAACACGGTGAAGATGCCGTAGTCCAGCGTCAGGCCCAGGCCCGGGCTGATGGCTTCCAGATCGCTGCGAAGCTTCGGGCCCAGATAGAGCTGGGAGGTTGTGGTGGTTTCGGCACCGGGCGCAACGGCGAGCTTGCTGCCCACTTCGCGCATCAGATAGCGCTGGTTGGGCAATACCGCGCTGCTGAAACTGGCCGCTTCGCCAGCCGGTGGCACGATGGCGGCGACGAAATAGTGCTGGAGCATCGCGATCCAGCCATCGGTGACCTCGCGACGCAGCGGCTGGCGCGGGTCGAAATCCTCGAACTTGAGTTTTTCGAACTTGTCTTGCGGGCTGTACCACGCCGCACCGACAAAACTCAGGCTGGCCGGATTGGTGAAGCTGCCCTTGAGCGCCGGTGGCTGCACCCGCACCAGTTGGCGGTAGGCGTTGCCTGACCAGGATGCCGTGCCCTGATTGCGGATGGTGTCGCTGATGGTGACCAGATAGCTGCCACGTTCAAGCCGGTAGCGACGCTCCACGGATACGCCGTCCGCACCGTGCCAAACGAAGGGAAGTTCCACCGCACCCTGGCCTTCAGCCAAGGTCTGGTCGCCACCCTGCACCTGCATCGTGTCCTCGTGCGAGGGCGCGCCAGGTGTGCCGACCAAGCCGTTCTGCGCAACGAAGAAATGCGACGGCTCCTGGCTGAGCAACTGCACGGGCAACTTTTCACCCTTCGGCTGCTGGGCGTAATCAAGCAGTTCGGCCACCAGCACGGCGCCACCGCGCGCATCCAGCGTCAGACGCAGCACATCATTGGCGAGCACCACGGTGCCCGCAGTCGGCGCCGGAGCTTCCGGCATCGGCACATCGAGCGACGCGCTGGCTTCGGGCACGTCGGAAACCGCAGGCACGCTGCCATCGATGCTCGAAGGAATGGAGCCATCGTGCTGCGCTGGCGCCGGCGCCGCAGGTGCGGGCGAGCTGTAATCCTTCTGCCACGCATCCCAGAGCAGGAATGCAACGACAAGCCAGGCGATAAGGAGGAAGGTACGAGTCTGGGTCATCATGGGCAGTGTTGGGCGCGCGATACCCCTGTGATGAGTAAGGACGCGACAGAAAGTGACTCAGGCACCGTCACCGGAAGGCAACGGCAGCGAAGAACCCGGCATTGTGCCGGCTGCGTGTTCGCGCTTCAATCCAAGGCGCTTGGCGATGGTGTCCAGATCCTGGAACAGTTGCTCGGCCGTGATGCCGCCGGCTTCGGGTTTTCCGGTGACGATGAAGTCTCCCGGCACCAGACCAAGGCGGTGGTGGCGGAACCATTCGCGGATCAGGCGGCGCAGTCGATTGCGCTCGACTGCGCGTTTGTCGACCTTGCGCGATACCGCCATGCCCAACCGCGGGCCGGCGGCCAATGCCGCAGCATCGTCAGCCCCGGCACCCAGGTGAAGGCAACGAAAATAGCGCCCGCTGACGCGCTGGCCAGAGGCGAAACACCGGGAAAAGTCGCCAGGTTTCCTGACGTGTGCACGGCGCGGGAAGCGGTAGTCGTTCACACGATGTCCCTGCTGCCGTGGGAAGTGGCCGGGCGACACGGTCATGCCCGGCCCACGCAGATCACGGGATCAGGCGCTTGCGGCCCTTGGCGCGGCGCGCATTGATGATCTTGCGGCCGTCGGCCGTCTTCATGCGGGCGCGGAAACCGTGGGTACGAGCGCGCTTGAGGTTGCTGGGCTGGAACGTGCGCTTCATGGCGGCACCGAATAGTTGTGACAGAAGAACCGACAATCCTATCGATATTTCCAGCCTGTCGTCAAGATGCTTGCCTGCGACTTGCTCATCCCATCCCGCATCCCACGGTCAATCCGGGTAGACTGACCCCTTCCTTTTCGCCGTTTTCCGATCGCAGCCCCGCTCTTTCGAGCGACCTGTGTGGAGTCTTGTTCCCTCATGCTTTCCGTCTGGCCGTTGTGCCTCTCCCACCTCCAGGCCGAACTGCCGCCGGAGGAGTTCATCACCTGGATCAAGCCGCTCCAGGCCAACGCCGCCGAGGATGCGTTGCTCCTGTTTGCGCCCAATGCCTTTGTCGTGGACACGGTGCGCGAGCGATACCTGCCGCGCATCGTGGAATTGCTGCGTCAGGCATCGGGCAAATTGAAAGCCGATGCACGCATCGAAGTGGGCAGCCTCAGCCGCGCCGCGCCGCCGCGCCCGAAATCCGCGCCTGCTACCGCTTCGCCGGCACCGGACGATGGCTTCATCAGTCATCTGGATCCGCATTACACCTTCGACAACTTCGTCGAAGGCAAGCCCAACCAGCTCGGCAAGTCTGCCGCCTGGCAGGTCGCGCAGAATCCCGGCCAAGCCTACAACCCGTTGCTCCTCTACGGCGGCACGGGCCTGGGCAAGACCCACCTGATGCATGCCGCCGGCAACCTGATGCGTGCCAACCGGCCCGGCATGAAAGTGCTGTACCTGCGCTCGGAACAATTCTTCAGCGCAATGATGAAGGCACTGCAGGAAAAGACCATGGACCAGTTCAAGCGCCAATTCCAGCGCGTGGACGCCCTGCTGCTGGACGACATCCAGTTCTTTGCCGGGAAAAACACCACGCAGGAGGAGTTTTTCCACACCTTCAACGCGCTGTTCCAGGGCAAGCAACAAATGATTCTGGCCTGCGATCGCTATCCGCGCGAAGTGGAGAACCTCGAACCACGACTCAAGACCCGCCTGACCTGGGGCCTGAGCGTGGCGATCGAGCCGCCGGACTTTGAAACCAGCGCCGCGATCCTGATCAACAAGGCCGCCGCCCGCGCCGTACCGCTGCCCGACGAAGTGGCATTCTTCATCGCCAAGAACATGCGCTCCAACGTGCGAGACCTGGAAGGCGCGCTCAACACCCTGGCCGCGCGCGCCAACTTCACCGGCAAGCCGATCACCATCCCGTTCGTGCAGGAAACCCTGCGCGATCTGTTACGTGCGCAGCAACAGGCGGTTTCCATCGGCAACATCCAGAAGGTCGTGGCCGACTACTACCAGTTGCGCGTGGCCGACCTGCTCTCCAAGCGCCGCACCCGCTCACTGGCGCGCCCGCGCCAGGTCGCCATGACCCTGGCCAAGGAGCTGACCACGCACAGTTTGCCGGAAATCGGCGACGGTTTCGGCGGACGCGACCACACCACCGTGCTGCACGCCTGCCGCCAGATCCGCAAGCTGCTGGATACCGATGGCGCGCTGCGTGAAGACTGGGACAAGTTGATGCGCAAGCTTTCCGAGTGACGCGCCGGCTGAAGCGCGGCATCATGGGTGTGCAATGCAAGCGGAAAAGCTGTGGATAAGCAGGGACAACATCAGGCACGCCAAACTTGTCCACAGTTCATCCACCGCGCCGCAGCGACTTCCAAACAGCGTTACCGGCTCTGATAATTTCATATAAAACAACAGGTTGACATGGTTTTCCGCAAAAAACGCGCCTACCACCACAACCACCTTTCTTTTCAATAAAACAAACAGTATTGGGATCGACGTATGCGATTTGCCATCCAACGCGAAGTTCTGCTGAAACCACTGCAGCAAGTGATCAATGTTGTCGATCGCCGAAATACGCTGCCTGTACTGGCCAACGTGCTGGTGTCCGTGGACGCGAACGGCCTTTCGGTGACAAGTTCGGACACTGAAGTGGAAATGGTGGCCAGATCGCCTGTCGATGCCGACGCGCAAGCAGGTGAAACCACGATCCCGGCTCGTAAGCTGTTCGACATCATCCGTGCCCTGCCCGACGGCAGCCTGGTGAAGTGCTCCTTGAGTGGCGAACGCATCAGCCTCAATGCCGGACGCAGTCGTTTCACCTTGTCCACCTTGCCGGCACGCGAGTTTCCTTCCACCGAAAGTCTGGAAATCGTCGAAAAGGTCACGTTGCCCGAAGGCACGCTGCGCGAACTGATCGAGCGCACCTCGTTTGCGATGGCGCAACAGGACGTGCGCTTCTATCTCAACGGACTGCTGTTCGATCTGCGCGAAAACATGCTGCGCTGCGTCGCCACCGATGGTCACCGCCTGGCCTTGTGCGAAGCGGAACTGGCCACGGGTGCCAAAACCCGACGCCAATTGATCCTGCCCCGCAAGGGCGTGCTGGAATTGCAGCGTCTCCTGGAAGGCGGCGATCGCACGATCGAGCTGGAAGTGGGTCGCAGCCACCTGCGCGTGCGTCGGGAAGACGTGACTTTCACCTCCAAGTTGATCGATGGCCGTTTCCCCGATTACGACGCGGTCATTCCGATCGGGGCGGACAAGGAGGCAAGGATCGAGCGCGAAGTCCTCAAGGCGGCATTGCAGCGCGCCAGCATCTTGTCCAACGAAAAGTATCGTGGCGTAAAAATCGAGTTTTCCCCTGGCCAGTTGCGCATCGTGGCGCACAACCCGGAACAGGAAGAAGCGGTCGAGGAAATTGAAGCGCAGACCGTCGTCGATGATCTTTCCATCGGCTTCAATGTCACCTACCTGCTCGAAGCCTTGAACGCCTTGCGTGATGACGAAGTGTTGTTGAGCCTGCGCGATGCCAACTCCAGCGCGCTGGTTCGTGAAGGCAGCAACAACCGCAGTCGCCACGTCGTGATGCCGTTGCGGCTCTGACTTCGGGCCATGCCGTGTCGCAATGACACGGCACTCTCCATGCTTATCCATGCCCTGACGATCGAACAACTCCGGTTGTTCGATCGTGTCGTTTTGGAGCCCGGCCAAGGCATCAATCTGCTGGTGGGCGACAACGGCGCAGGCAAAACCTCGGTGCTGGAGGCCATCCATGTACTTTCCAGTGGCCGTTCATTTCGCGGCAGCCTTCGGGATGCCCTGATCCGGCGCGGCGACACTGAGTTGCGCGTGTTCGCCGAAATATTTTCCGAAACCGATCAAAGACAGGTGCGCCTCGGGCTGTCGCGCAGTTTGCGCGGCTGGAACGCACGGCTGGATGGCGCGCCAGTGGATCTGCTGAGCCGCCTGTTTCAGGAACTGGCCGTGGTGTGCTTCGAGCCGGGCAGCCATGCACTCGTTTCCGGTGGATCAGAGCATCGGCGTCGTTTCATCGATTGGGCATTGTTCCACGTGGAACCATCGTTTATTGCCCCGTGGCGCCGCTACCAGCGCGCATTGAAACAACGCAACGCCTTGTTGAAACAACAAAGCGACGCCATCTCACTTTCGCCATGGGAACAGGAGTTGGCCCAGCACGGCGCCACGCTGAGCCGAATGCGGGAGGATTGGCTTGCCGGCTTCGAACCGGTTCTTGCGCGCATGGCAGAACGCTTCCTGCCCGAATTGGGTGAAGTGCAGTTGAAGTACGCGCCAGGTTGGTCGGGTGAAAGTCATGCCGATGCGCTGGCAACGGCTTTGGCGGCATCGCGTGGGCGCGATCTTGCCTTGGGCCACACCAGCCTTGGGCCGCATCGGGCGGATTGGAGTATCGGGTTTGCACAGGCGCCGGTGCGTGAGATGTTTTCGCGTGGCCAGGAAAAACTTGTCGTACTTGCCTGCCTTCTGGCTCAGGCCCAGGCGTTTTCCCTGGCGCGCGGACAATGGCCGGTTCTGCTGCTCGACGACTTGCCGTCGGAGCTGGATGCCGATCATCTGGCTGCAACACTGGCCTGGCTCGCGGAAACGCCGGCACAGGCCTTCATCAGCGGTACCGCGCGCCTGCTTTTGCCTGAATCCGGTGAGCGCGAAACTCGGATGTTCCACGTGGAACAAGGGCGGATTGGCCGGCTGCTATAATGATTTTTTGTGATTCCATCGACACTGCGCGCCAACCCATGGCAGCGCGCACTGCACTGGCGAGCTCATGACCGACGATACTCAGACCCCCGGCACGAATGTCTACGATTCCAGCAAGATCACCGTCTTGCGCGGACTGGAGGCCGTGCGCAAGCGGCCCGGCATGTACATTGGCGACGTGCACGATGGCACCGGCTTGCACCACATGGTGTTTGAGGTGGTGGATAACGCCATCGACGAAGCATTGGCCGGCCATTGCGATCACGTGATCGTCACCCTGATGGCCGATGGTTCGGTGGCGATCAGCGACAACGGCCGCGGCATCCCTACCGATATCCACAAGGAAGAGGGGGTTTCAGCTGCCGAGGTCATCATGACCGTGCTGCACGCTGGCGGTAAGTTCGACGACAACAGCTACAAGGTATCCGGTGGCCTGCATGGCGTGGGTGTTTCGGTCGTCAATGCGCTGTCGGAACAGCTTTGCATGGACATCTGGCGCGACGGTTACCACTGGCAGCAGGAGTATTCGCTGGGTGAGCCCAAGTATCCGTTGACCCAACGCGAAGCATCCACCAAGCACGGCACCCAGATCCGTTTCCGTCCGGCGGCGGAGATCTTCTCCGACGTGGAGTTCCATTACGAGATCCTGGCGCGTCGTCTGCGTGAGCTCTCCTTCCTCAATTCTGGCGTCAAGATCGAGTTGATCGACGAGCGTGGCGAGGGCAAGCGGGATCTGTTCCAGTACGAAGGCGGCATTCGCAGCTTCGTGGAACATCTGGCGCAATTGAAGTCGCCGCTGCATTCGCATGTGATTTCAGTCACCGGCGAGCAGAACGGCATCGTGGTGGACGTGGCCCTGCAATGGACCGATGCCTATCAGGAAACGATGTTCTGCTTCACCAACAACATCCCGCAAAAGGACGGTGGTACCCATCTGGCTGGCTTCCGTGCGGCATTGACCCGCACCCTGAGTGCCTACATCGAGCAGAACGGTCTCGCCAAGCAAGCCAAGATCAGCCTGTCGGGCGATGACATGCGCGAAGGCATGATCGCGGTGTTGAGCGTGAAGGTGCCTGATCCGAGTTTCTCCTCACAGACCAAGGAAAAGCTGGTCAGCTCCGAGGTGAAGCCGGTAGTGGAAGCGGTGTTCTCCGAGAAGCTTGCCGATTTCCTCCAGGAACATCCGCAGGAAGCACGTGCCATCGCCGAGAAGGTGGTCGACGCCGCGCGTGCGCGTGAGGCGGCTCGCAAGGCGCGCGAGTTGACCCGGCGCAAGGGCGCGCTCGATATCGCCGGCTTGCCCGGCAAGCTGGCCGATTGCCAGGAAAAGGATCCGGCACTTTCCGAGCTTTTCATCGTCGAGGGTGACTCGGCCGGCGGTTCGGCCAAGCAGGGCCGCAACCGCAAGAATCAGGCGGTGTTGCCGTTGCGCGGCAAGATCCTCAACGTCGAACGTGCGCGCTTCGATCGCATGCTGTCCTCGGCCGAAGTGGGCACGCTGATCACGGCGCTGGGCACCGGCATCGGTCGCGACGAGTACAACCCGGACAAGCTGCGTTATCACCGCATCATCATCATGACCGACGCCGACGTCGACGGCTCGCACATCCGTACCCTGCTGTTGACCTTCTTCTACCGCCAGATGCCCGAGTTGATCGAGCGTGGTCACGTCTACATTGGCCTGCCGCCGCTGTACAAACTGAAGCAGGGCAAGAACGAGCTGTACCTGAAGGACGATGCGGCCCTGAATGCTTACCTGATCAATCACGCTGTGGAAGGCGCTGATTTGACCTATGCCATTGATGTTCCTGCTATTTCTGGCGGTGCGCTGGAAAAAATCATGAGCGATTACGTGGCCGCGCAGAGTGCGATCGAGCGCTTGGCGCATCGCTTTGATTCCCAGGCCTTGCACGCCATGCTCGACATGCCGCCCCTGCGGGCCGAGAGCTTTGCCGATCCCGAGGCGATGGCCGCTTGGGCCGCGCAACTTGAAACCCGTCTGGCTGCCACCGGACTGGGCAAGCCGCGTTATCGCATCCACGCCTTGGCCCCGGACGAAAGTCAGGCCGGTGCCTTGGTGATCGAACGCCAGCACCACGGCCTCAGTGTCAGCCAGACCATGCCGGCGGGCCTGTTCGACAGCGGTGAAATGCGGCCCATCGTCGATGTCGCCACCCAGCTTTCCGGCCTGATCCAGCCGGGTGCGCAGGTGCGTCGTGGCGGCCGCAGCCAGCCGGTGGAGAATTTCGCGCAGGTGCACACCTTCTTGATGGAAGAGGCACGCCGCGGTCGTACCGTGCAGCGCTTCAAGGGCTTGGGCGAAATGAATCCCGAGCAGTTGTGGGACACCACGGTCAATCCGGAAACCCGCCGCCTGTTGCGTGTGCGGATCGAGGATGCCGTGGCTGCCGACAACATCTTCTCCACACTGATGGGCGATGTGGTCGAGCCGCGACGGGAATTCATCGAGGAAAACGCATTGCGCGTAGCCAACCTCGACGTATGATCCCGCGATGAAAAAGACCCAGCTTTACCTTCTCGCCATCCTGATTGCCATCGCAGGCATCAGTGCCATCGCCTACAAGTGGAAGGTGCTGAACTTCCCGCTGCAACCGGCGACCGAGGTCGAGGTCTGGTCGGTACAGGCGCGGGTGGAATACAGCCCGCGCCGCGCCGCCAACAAGGTGACGCTGACCCTGCCTACCGCACCGCCCGGATTCACGATTCTGGACGAGCGCTACATCGCGCGGGGCTATTCGCTGCTGGAGGAAAGCCGCGGCGGGCAGCGAGAAGCACAGTGGACGATCCGTCGCGCCACCGGCAAGCAGGTGTTGTATTACCGCGCCACCGTGGTGCGCGGGCCGGTGCCCGAGGATGCGTTCACCGAGGCGCCGAAAGTGGGCGATACGCCGGAACTGGAAGAACCCCATGCCACGGCCGCGCAGATCCTGCTCGGACTGGTGCGCGAAGGTTCCGCCGACATCGTCACCTTCGCGCAGGAGTTGGTGCGTCGCTTCAATGCCGACAATCCCAGTCAGGAAGTCGCCCTGCTTTCCGAGACGCTGGCCAATCCCGCCAGCCGTACCCAATTCCTTGCACAGTTGCTGAGCATCCGCCACATCCCGGCACGCGTGGTTTACGGTTTCGAGCTGGGAGATACACATCGGGAAGAGGCCATCCTGCCGTGGCTGCAAGTCCACAACGGCGTGCGCTGGGCCACGATCGATCCGCGCACGGCGGCCGAAGGTTGGCCGCAGAACCTGTTCCTGTGGAGCCGCTCCGGGCCGGATCTGCTCAACGTCGAAGACACCCCGCATGCCAGCGTCGCCTACTCGGTCACGCGCAACCTCGCCGATGCCATGGCGGTGGCCGAGCGCCGGCTCGAAGTGCAGGATGCCAATCTGGTCAATTACTCCTTGCTGAGCCTGCCGCTGCAAGCCCAGGAGGTGTATCGCGTGTTGCTGATGGTGCCGATCGGCGCCTTCATCATGCTGCTGCTGCGCAACCTCGTCGGCCTCAAGACCTATGGCACCTTCATGCCGGTGCTGATTGCCATCGCTTTCCGTGAAACCCAATTGCTGGCCGGCATCATC
>JAEXRB010000214.1 GCA_023438325.1 Pseudomonadota bacterium
AGGCAAAGCAGCGCTCGAAATCCCAGGCGTTCAAGTCGTCGAAAAACAATCCGCCGATGCCGCGTGCTTCGTTGCGGTGTTTGAGGTGGAAGTAGCGGTCGCACCTGGCTTTGTGTTCGGCGTAGACGTCCGGGCCGAAAGGCGCACAGGTACGCTGCGCCACGACATGCCAATGCCGGACATCTTCATCGAACGGATAGAAGGGGGTGAGATCGAAGCCGCCGCCGAACCACCACACCGGATCACGGCCTTCAGGTTGCGCCTGGAAGTACCGCACGTTCATGTGCGTGGTGGGTACGTAGGGGTTGTGTGGGTGCAGCACCAGCGAGACGCCGAATGCGCTCCACGGCGCGCCGGAAAGTTCCGGGCGATGCGCGCTGGCCGAAGGCGGCAGGGCGGTGCCGTGCACTTCGGAGAAATTGACGCCCCCTTGCTCGAACAAGGTGCCGTGCTTGATGACGCGCGAGCGGCCGCCACCGCCGCCGTCGCGCTGCCATGCATCTTCGATGAAATCGGCGCCGCCATCGGCTTCGGCGAGTGCCGTGCACAGTCGGTCTTGCAGGCTGCGCAGCCAGTTGGCGACAGCGGCGGGGTTCACGTTGGAGTCGTTCATGTGTTCTGTTGCTTTTCCTGCTGGCGCAGCATGCCGAGCAAACCGCCCTGAAGCGCATAAGCATCGAAGCCCAAACGGGTGAGGATGAAGGCGGCCGCGGAGCTGCGCTCGCCGGTGTTGCAGTAGACGATCAGCTTGTTGTTTGCATCGAAGCGATCCACGGCGTCTTCACGCAGGCGGTAGAGCGGCACGTTGATCGCATCGCGGATGGCGCGTTGTTCGAATTCGGCGGGCAAGCGCACATCGATGACGACGGCACCGGTACGCGCCAGCAGCGAGGCTTGCGCCGGGTTCAGCCATTCCACCACCGGCGGTTTGAGTACGTCTTCGAAGGTGCGCCGCGCCAGCCGCATCAGGCGGCCGTCCTGCACCATTCTGACGGTGGCGTTGCGGGTGGTATTGGAGAGCAGGGCGTCTTCACCGAAGCAATCACCGCGCACCAGATAGGCGATGATGGATTCAGCATCGTCCAAGTGCTTGAGCACCGAGGCCGCGCCTTCCTTGATGACGTAGAAGTAATCGGCGGCGTCGCCTTCGCGCACGATGACCTCGCCGGCGCGCGCCGGGATTTCCTCGAAGCCTTGGAACATGCGTTCGATGTTGCCGGTGGGCAGTTTGTGGAAGGCACGGCTTTGCAGCAACCGGAAAACCCAGCGGCTGCCATCAGCGCCGCTGTCGCCGCTGCTGGCGTTGCGCGCGATCTGGTCCCAGGCGATGACTTTTTCCATGTAGCGCCGATCCAGCCGTGCCACGCGCGCGCGTGGCGAGGTCACCGTGGCGGTGAAGCGGCGCGGCTGTGCATCGCCGAGCGCATAGCGGCCTTGCAAGGAGTGGGCGGCAAACTCGCGGGTTTTCCCGTCTGGATACACCGCTTGGACTTCACCATCGAGCAGATACAGCGTGTCGTCGTCCAGGTCGCCTGCACGAAACAGCACTTCGCCACGGCCATAGTCGGAAAACGCTGCCTCGCTGGCCAGCTGTTCGCGGGTTTCCGGGCGCAGTGTGTCGAGCGGATAAAGGTGGTTCAGCGCATCGGCGGCGGAATTCATGGCGATGGTTTCCCCTTTCGTGACAAGGAAGTGTAACGAAAAAGGGCGACCCGTCGGATCGCCCTTTCGTCATGCCGCACAGGTGGTGCGGGATGTCATTCGATGTCCAAGAACGAGCGCAACTGCTCGGAGCGGGTCGGGTGACGCAGCTTGCGCAGGGCCTTGGCTTCTATCTGGCGGATGCGCTCGCGGGTCACGTCGAACTGCTTGCCGACTTCCTCGAGGGTGTGGTCGGTGTTCATATCGATGCCGAAGCGCATGCGCAGCACCTTGGCTTCCCTCGGAGTGAGTCCGGCCAGCACGTCGCGCACGGTTTCCGACAGGCCGGTGACGGTGGCCTGCTCGATCGGGGACTCCACGTTGGTGTCCTCGATGAAGTCGCCCAGATGGGAATCCTCGTCGTCGCCGATCGGGGTTTCCATGGAGATCGGTTCCTTGGCGATCTTCATCACCTTGCGGATCTTGTCCTCGGGCATCTCCATTTCCTTGGCCAGTTCTTCTGGCGTCGGCTGGCGGCCGAACTGCTGGAGCATCTGGCGGGAAATGCGGTTGAGCTTGTTGATCGTCTCGATCATGTGCACCGGGATGCGAATGGTGCGGGCCTGATCGGCGATGGAGCGGGTGATGGCTTGGCGGATCCACCAGGTGGCGTAGGTCGAGAACTTGTAGCCGCGACGGTATTCGAACTTGTCCACGGCCTTCATCAGGCCGATGTTGCCTTCCTGAATCAAATCAAGGAATTGCAGGCCGCGATTGGTGTATTTTTTGGCGATGGAGATGACCAGGCGCAGATTGGCCTCGACCATTTCCTTCTTGGCCTTGCGAGCCTTGGCCTCGCCGTAGGCCATCGCGCGGTTGATGTCCTTGATGTCGGGCAGCGAGAGGAACAGCGCGCCTTCGATGGCGATGAGCTTTTCCTGCTCGGAAACGATGTCGTCGCGATGCTCGCGCAAGCCCGAAGACCACTTCTGCTTGCGCCGGATCATGTCGTCGGCCCAAGTGGTGTTGGTCTCGTGGCCGGGGAAGGCGCGCAGGAAGTCGCGGCGCGGCATTTTGGCCAGGCGGGTGCAGAAATCCATGATCAGGCGTTCATGCCCGCGAATGGCGTTGACCACTTCGCGCAGCTTGCGCACGAGGCCGTCGATCTGGATGGCCGGAAGTTTCAGGCGCAGGAATTCGGCAGCCATTTCCTCGCGCAGCGCGATCACCTTGCGGTCGGCAGGGCCGGCCTTGTCGTAGGCGCGGCGGAACTTGTCGTAACCAACCTTCAGCGCTTCCATGCGGCGTGCGACTTCGGCCGGATCCGGGCCGGTCTCCGGTGCGCTTTCCTCATCCGCCTCGGTGCTCTCTTCTTCTTCGTCCTCGCTGGCTTCCTCGCTGGCGTCTTCAACCACCGCAGCGGGCGCCGCCGGTTCGGGCTCTTCCTGATCGGCGAAACCCTGAACCACTTCGGACAGGCGCTTCTTACCTTCCACGTGCTGGTCGTATTCCTCCAGCAGAAGCTGGATCGACCACGGGAAGCTGGCCAGTGCAGCCTGCACCTGGCCCAGACCTTCTTCGATGCGCTTGGCGATGGCGATTTCGCCCTCGCGGGTCAGCAGCTCCACCGTGCCCATCTCGCGCATGTACATGCGGACGGGATCGGTGGTGCGGCCGGCTTCCGAATCCAGCGCGCTGAGTGCGGCCACGGCTTCTTCGGCGGCGGTATCGTCGTCGTTGGAGCCGGCGGGCGCCACGTCGGAAAGCAGCAGCGACTCGGCATCGGGCGCAACTTCATGCACCTCGATGCCCATGTCGTTGATCATGCCGATGATGTCTTCGATCTGCTCCGGATCGACGATGTCGTCGGGGAGGTGGTCGTTGACCTCGGCATATGTCAGGTAGCCCTGCTCGCGCCCTTTGGCGATGAGCTGCTTGATTTCTGAC
>JAEXRB010000378.1 GCA_023438325.1 Pseudomonadota bacterium
GCCCGACGTCCACCGGGGCGGGCAAGGCAGGGAGCCATCCATCGAAAGTAACAGGATGCGGTGCGCTGATCAGGGTTCGACCGGCTTTTCGCCGTGCCGCGAGCGTGGCCCGTGAGAATGACGCTTCGGGCCGGCTTGACGGAACTCCTCGGCGCTGACGATGCCATCGGCATCGGTATCCAGCGCCGTCAGGCGGCTTTGCCGATGGGCGACAAACTCCTCGACCGAAACGCTGCCATCGCCGTTGGTATCCAGGCGGGAAAGCCGTGCCTCGGTCCGCATGCGCTGGCGTTTTTCGCGCGCGGCGTGGATTTCTGCAGCATCGATGCGGCCGTCGGCGTTGGTATCCAGTTCGGCGGCGTGGGCGAGGATCTTCTCGTTGGCCTCGCTCAGGACGACCGGCTGGCGCGCATGGCCGGCAGTGCGCTTGCCATGTTCTTCCGGTGTGGCGGCAAGCACGGAAAAGCTCGTGATCGCCATGGTGCATGCAAATGCGGTCGGGAGCAGGGCTCGGGAAAAGCGTTGATTGGACATGGGAACACTCCTTAGCAGGGTTCAAATGGCTGCATCAGCGATGCATCCGAAGGGTTGAACGCAGGCAGATCGGGTTTCCGTCGCCGCCGTGCCGGAATCTGTTCAGGAAGACGGGCAGGTGGTTCCTGGCCCCGGAAAGCGCGTCACTGCAGGCGATACGGCATGTTGCAGTGCACAGATTTGACGCAGGTCAAGCGCTCCGGGGCATGTTTGGGCATGATGCCTCCTGCCCCCGTATCGAGGTCGGTCATGTCTTCGGCAACGCTAAACGAAACTTATAACGACAAGGTGGTGCGCCAATTCGCGGTAATGACCGTGGTTTGGGGCATCGTCGGCATGTTGGTCGGCGTCATCATCGCTGCCCAACTGTATTTTCCAGATCTCACCCACGGTGTTTCGTGGTTGAGCTATGGCCGGCTGCGGCCACTGCATACCAACGCGGTGATCTTCGCGTTCGGAGGCTGTGCGCTGATGGCGACCAGCCTGCACGTGGTGCAGCGCACCTGCCACGCCCGCCTGTTCGGTGGGCCATTGATTCCCTTCATGTTCTGGGGCTGGCAGGCCGTGATCGTGCTGGCTGCCATCTCGTTGCCGCTCGGCATCACCCAGGGCAAGGAATATGCCGAACTGGAGTGGCCGATCGATGTGCTGGTCGCGCTGGTCTGGGTGGCTTACGCCGTGGTGTTCATCGGCACCATCGCCCAGCGCCGGGTTCGCCACATCTATGTGGCCAACTGGTTCTACGCCGCCTTCATCATCGCCATCGCGCTGCTGCACATCGTCAACAACATCGCGTTGCCGGTGACGTTGTCCAAGTCCTATCAGGTCTATACCGGCGCGGTGGATGCCATGGTGCAGTGGTGGTATGGCCACAATGCGGTGGGCTTTTTCCTGACCGCTGGCTTCCTCGGCATGATGTATTACTACGTGCCCAAGCAGGTGGGCCGTCCGATCTACTCGTATCGCCTGTCGATCGTGCATTTCTGGGCATTGATCGCGGTTTACATGTGGGCCGGCCCGCATCACCTGCACTACACCGCGCTGCCGGATTGGGCGCAATCGCTCGGCATGGTGTTCTCTTTGATCCTGCTGGCTCCGAGCTGGGGCGGTGCCATCAACGGCATCATGACCCTCTCCGGTGTCTGGTACAAACTGCGTACCGACCCGATCCTCAAGTTCCTGATCGTCGCGCTCTCGTTCTACATGATGAGCACGTTCGAAGGCCCGATGATGTCGATCAAGGTGGTCAACGGCCTGTCCCATTACACCGACTGGACCATTGGCCACGTGCACTCCGGCGCACTGGGCTGGGTTGCCATGATTTCCATCGGCGCCATCTACGCGATGCTGCCGCGTCTGCTCGGTCTGACGCAGATGTATTCGGTGAAGATGATCGACGCCCACTTCTGGATCCACACCATCGGCGTGGTCTTCTACATCGCTTCGATGTGGATCGCCGGCGTGATGCAGGGTCTGATGTGGCGCGCTTCGGGTGACGACGGCACGCTGACCTACACCTTCGTGGAATCGGTCGCGGCGACCTATCCGTATTACCTGATCCGCCTCCTGGGTGGCCTGATGGTGCTGTCGGGCATGTTCCTGATGGCGTGGAACGTGTTCAAGACCTATCGCATGGGCAAGATCGCGCCGATTGCGATCCCGGCCCCGGCGCATGCGTAAGGAGACGGCAATGAGCGAACAGAACAAGGTGCCGGCACAGAACGGGCACGAAAAAATCGAGAAGAACGTCGGTTTGATGGCGTTGCTGATCGCGGTGGTGATCTCCTTTGGCGGCTTGACGGAAATCGTTCCGCTCATGTTCCAGGCCGAGGCGGTGGAGCCGGCGCCGGGTGTGAAGCCGTATCCGCCGCTGGAGCTGGCCGGGCGTGAGGTCTATCTGCGTGAAGGTTGCTACAACTGCCACTCGCAGATGGTGCGCACGTTGCGTTTCGAAACCGAGCGTTATGGCCACTATTCGCTGGCCGGCGAATCGGTTTACGACCGCCCGTTCCAGTGGGGCAGCAAGCGCACCGGGCCGGATCTGGCACGCGTGGGCGGGCGCTATTCGGATGACTGGCATGCGGTTCACCTGATCAATCCACGTGACGTGGTGCCGCAGTCCAACATGCCCGCCTATCCGTGGCTGGCCGAGGCGCCGTTGAACGCCGACGGCATCATCTCCCGCATGAATGCGCTGCGCACGCTCGGCGATCCGTACTCGGACGAGGACATCGCCAGCGTTGCAGCCACGCTCGAAGGCAAGACCGAGCTGGATGCCGTGATCGCCTATCTGCAATCGCTCGGCCGCCATGCGCCGCGTCCCGGCGCTGCGCCGGCCAATACGGAGGCCGCGCCATGAACGCGGGAACCTGGTCTGGGCTGGTCACTGCGGCATTGCTGGCGATGTTCGTCTACGGCTGCTTCTGGGCCTACAGCAAGAGCCGCACCAAGGACTTCGAAGAAGCATCTCGGCTGCCACTGGATGAAGTGCCGCTGGAAGCTGGCAAGAACATGAAGGGAGATCGCACATGAGTACCGCCTGGTCGTGGTATGTCATCGCATTGGTGGTGCTCAACATCGCAGGTTGCGCATGGTTGCTGTGGTGGACGGCCAAGCGTCGTCCGGGTGATCCGGCGCCGGAAGAGACCAGCCATGTGTGGGACGAGGATCTGACCGAGTACAACAAGCCACTGCCCAAGTGGTGGATCAACCTGTTCTACCTCACGATCGTGTTCTCCATCGGCTACCTCGTCTGGTATCCGGGCATGGGCTCGTTTGCGGGCGTGGGGAAGTGGACATCCGCGTCCGAACACGACGCCGATGCAGCCAAGGCACAGGCCGTGCTGGAAGCCAGTTTCTCGCGCTTCCGCGACCTGCCCATCGATCAGATCGCCAAGGACCCCGATGCGCTGCGCCTTGGTCGCACGATCTTCGCCAACACCTGTTCCACCTGTCACGGTTCCGATGCCAAGGGTGCGCGCGGCTTCCCCAATCTGGTCGATGCGGACTGGCAATGGGGTGGCACGCCGGATGACATCCTGAACACAGTGCTGCATGGCCGTCAGGCCGTCATGCCGCCGTTCGGCGAAGTGGTCGGTGGTACCCAGGGCGCTACCGAGGTGGCGGTATACGTGCAGTCGCTTGCCGGCCAGCGCGTGGATCCGGCCCTGGCTGCCGCAGGCAAGGCCAAGTTCGACATGGTCTGCACGGCGTGCCACGGTGCGGATGGCACCGGCAACACCTTGCTCGGTGCGCCCAACCTGACCGACGACATCTGGCTGTACGGCAACAATTTCGACACCCTGCGAAAGGCCGTGCTGGAGGGGCATAATGGCGCCATGCCCGCCCACGAGCCCATCATCGGCGAAATGCGTTCACGCCTGGTGGCCGCATGGGTCTGGGCACAGTCAAACCAATCCGGAAGTACCCCTTGACATGACGGGCCAGACGACAGCGCCGCTTGAAGATCACCCACCACGCCCGATGGTGCAGCGTATCGGTGCGATCGCCTGGCCCAGCTTCTTCGCCGCCGGCGTGGTCACGATGGTGTTTTTCGCCTTCGTGGACCCGCTGGCGCTGCGGGACATCACGTTTCCCGATCTGGATGTCTCGCGCGAGTTCGGCTACACCGTCGGGTTCTTCATGTTCTGGCTGGCCACGGCCAGCTCCAGCCTGTTCACCTGGATCCTGCTGCGCCCACGCAGCCGCTTCAACCATCCACTTCCCAAGGAACGGAACTGACGGCTCGGCGGCTCTGGCCGCCCGTCGCCATCGGCCCTAAACGTGAAAAAAGACATTCCAGTCAACGTAGACACCTCGCTCTACGTTTCCGAATCGAAAATCCAGTCGCGCGAAATCGACGGCCGCTACCAGCGTCTGCGCAAACTCGCCACCTTCGTCCTGCTGGGGATGTACTACCTGTTCCCGTGGTTGATGTGGGAAGGCCATCAGGCGGTGCTTTTCGATCTTCCGGCACGACGCTTCTACGTGTTCGGACTGACTTTCTGGCCGCAGGATTTCATCTTCCTGGCCTTGCTGCTGATCATCGCCGGCCTCTCGCTTTTCTTCTTCACCACGCTGGCCGGCAGGCTGTGGTGCGGCTTCGCGTGTCCGCAGACGGTCTGGACGGAAGTGTTCATCGGCATGGAGCAATTGTTCGAAGGGGATCGCAGCGCGCGCATCCGTCTGGACAAGTCGCCATGGAACCGCGAGAAGATCCTCAAGCGCGGCAGCCGCCATGTGGCGTGGATCGTGTTCGCGTTGTGGACAGGCTTCACCTTCGTCGGCTTCTTCACGCCGATCCGCGACCTCGGCATGCGGCTGTGGCCATTTGAATGGGGTGGCTGGGAAACCTTCTGGGTACTGTTCTACGCGCTCGCCACTTGGGGCAATGCGGGCGTGTTGCGTGAGCAGGTCTGCAAGTACATGTGCCCGTATGCACGCTTCCAGAGCGCGATGTTCGATCGCAACACGCTCATCATCAGCTACGACGCAGCGCGCGGCGAACCCCGCGGCCCGCGCAAGCGCGGGACGCTGTCATCGGTGCAGGAACGCGGCCGCGAGCGCCTCGATATCGACGATGCCGAATCGGCCTTGCTGTATGCCGCACGGCATCGCAGCGCGGCCTCCTTGGCCGTGGGAGCGCGCGTCACCACCGGGCTGGTGGACTCCTGGGGGCGTGATGAATCAGCAGGCGCGGCCCTGTTCGCGCGTGCTGCGGAAGACAAGGATGTCCTGGGCGATTGCATCGATTGCACCTTGTGCGTGCAGGTTTGCCCCACCGGCATCGATATCCGCAACGGGCTGCAATACGAGTGCATCGCCTGCGGTGCTTGCGTGGATGCCTGCAACAGCGTGATGGACAAGGTGGGTTATCCGCGCGGGCTGGTGCGCTTCACCACGCAGAACGCGCTGGAAGGCAAGCCCAGCCGCATTTTGCGCCCACGCGTGTGGGTTTACGGGCTGCTGTTGCTGACGATCCTGATCGGTTGGGGCGCTGGCGTGATGATGCGCTCGCCGCTGATCGTGGAAGTGCTGCGCGACCGCAATGCCCTTTACCGCATCGCCAGCGACGGCTCGATCGAGAACGGTTACGGCATCAAGCTGGTCAACAAGACGGCGCAAACCGTGCAATACCGCGTTCAGGTGCAGAGCGATGCGCCGCTGGCACTGGGCGCCGAGCCGCTCATCATCGAGCTTCCTCCCGAGCAGGTCGTAAGCTTGCCGGTGACGCTGACGGCGCCGCAGGGTGCGGTCAAGGGTCGGGCCAAGGTCGAGTTCGTGGTGGAAAGCGAGGGCGGTGGCAAGCCTGTCCGTGTGGTTGAAGACGCTGCCTTCTTCGGGCCGACGAAATGACGACCAATTCATCGCCGCCGTCTGCCCGCGCCTGGTTTCGCGAACCCATGGTGTGGCTGGTCGTGGGTTTGCCCGCGATCGTCGTGGGTGCAGCCATTGCCACGCTGGTCATCGCCATCCGCTCTGGCGGTGCCGATGCCTGGCCGACGCAGGTCAGGCGGACGGCACAAATACAGGTCGAAGACCTGGCGGCGGATCGCGCCGCCATCGCCATGGGCCTGAAGGGTGTCCTTTCCATCAATGTCGATACCGGTGCGGTGCGGATCGCACTGGAAAACCTGCCGGCCTCCACCATGCAGGTGCGTCTGGATCTGATTCATCCGGCGCGCGCCGATGGCGATGTCCAGTTGATGCTGGTGCGCAGTGGCGAGGTGTTTCTGGGTCGGCTGGACGTTGCCGAAATGCAGGTCTGGTCGGTGCAGGTCAGTGCCCCGGATGGTGCTTGGCGTATCGCCGGGCGCTTCGAGCCGGGCCTGGGCGAGGTGCCGCTGCTGCCGGCGCTTTCGGACGGAAGCTGAGCGCGTCTTGGCCATGGACACGGCCACCCCTTTCACCCGTTCCACAGTCTGCTTCCATTGCGGCGAGGCCTTGGGTGCCGAGGCCATGGCGGCGCGTGTCAATGGCGCGGAGCACGACTTCTGCTGCCGTGGCTGCGCCGGTGCAGCCGAGTGGATCGCCACCGCCGGGCTGAGTGATTACTACCGCTTGCGCCAGAGTGAGGCGGCACGGGTGGATGCCAGCGATGACGATCTGTCGCTGTGGGATCGGCCCGAAGTTCAGGCCGAGCATGTACGCCATCTTCCCGAAGGCGCCCAGATCACGGTGCTCACCGATGGTATGCGCTGTGCTGCCTGTGCATGGCTGATCGACCGGGCCCTGCGCCGGCGTGAAGGCGTTAGCGATGTAATTGCCAATGCCGTGACCGGGCGCATCCGCATCACTTGGGATGCGGCCTCCACACCTCTTTCCGAGGTGCTGGGAGATCTTTCGGCGCTCGGCTATCGCGCCCATCTGTCACCTGGGCAGGCACGCGAAGAAGCGCGTCGCCGTGAGCGCCGCACCGCGACCATACGCTTGGGCGTGGCTGGTCTGGGGGCGATGCAGGCGATGATGTTTGCCGAGGCGCTGTATCTGGATACGGCACAGGAGATGTCGATTCCGATGCGTGATTTTCTGCGCTGGATCACGTTCCTGTTATCCACACCGGTAGTGTTTTTCTCCGGCTGGCCCTTCATCGCCGGCATGTGGAACGAACTGCGCCTGCGCCGTTTCGGCATGGATACGCTGGTCGCCACCTCGGTATTGCTGGCGTACTTTGCCAGCCTGTTCGAAACCCTTCGGGGTGGCACCCATGTGTGGTTCGATGCGGCGGTGATGTTCGTGCTGTTCCTGCTGATTGCCCGTCAGATCGAAGGCGCCGCGCGAGCCCGCGCCACCGACCACGTCGACACGCTGGCGCGGGCGCGCCCGGCATTTGCCTGGTGCGAAGATGCCGAAGGCAAGGCGACCCAGGTGCCGGTGGCGATGCTGTCGCCTGGTGACGTGGTGCGTGTGGCGCCGGGCGAAGCGGTGCCCGCCGACGGCGTGGCGCTTTGCAAGGCTTCCCTCGACGAGTCCCTTCTGACGGGCGAATCGGTGGCCGTGGCACGCGCTTGCGGTGAAGATATCCGGGCCGGCAGCGTGGTGCTCGGCAGCGTGGTGCGGCTGCGTGTCACCCGCACCGGGCAGGACACGTGGCTGTCGCAGCTCTCGCGCCTGATCGAACAAGCACAGGACGAGCGCCCCGCCGCTGCGCGCCTGGCCGACAAGGTGGCCTCGCGCTTCGTGCTGGCGCTGTTCGCCGTGGCGGCGCTGACGTGCCTGTGGTGGCTCAAGCACGATCCCTCACGCGCCTTCGAGGTGACGTTGGCGGTGTTGGTGGTGGCGTGCCCTTGCGCGCTGTCGCTTGCCATTCCCACGGCCCTTGCCAGCGCCCATGCCGCATTGGCGAAGGCCGGCGTTCTGGCGCTGCGCGCCGATGCACTCGATGCTCTGGCCCGCGTGGACACGGTGGTGTTCGACAAGACCGGTACGCTCAGCCGCGGCGAACCCACGTTGCAGGATGTGCAGACCTTTGGCGACATCACGCGCGAGCAGGCATTGCGCATTGCCCGCATGCTGGAGCGCGACAGTCGCCATCCCCTGGCACACGCGTTCCGTGCCGCGCCCGCCAATGGCGCGCCTGCCGTCTTTCCTTTCGATGATGCGACACCGGAAGATGCCGACATCGATCATCTCCCCGGCCTCGGCATCCAGGCGCGGATGGCGGGCCAGCAGTGGCGTCTTGGACACGCTCCTTTCGCCAGCGGGCAAGCAGATGATGGTGCGCTGTGGCTGGGGGATGGCGAACATGCCGCCGCGCGCTTCGTCATCAGCGACAGCCTGCGCGCCGATGCGCACGACGCGGTGAGCGCATGCCGTGCGCTTGGTCTGGAGTGCGAACTCCTGAGCGGCGACGGGGAAACCGCCGTGGCCAATGCCGCAACTGCACTCGGCATGACTCGTTTCGCCGCACGCCGCAGCCCCGAGCAAAAACTCGAGCGCATTCGCCAACTGCAACGCGAAGGCCGTGTCGTGCTGATGGTGGGCGATGGCATCAACGATGCCCCGGTGCTGGGGGGCGCGGATGTCTCCATCGCCATGCACGGCGCCACCGCGCTGGCGCATAGCGCTTCCGACGTGGTGCTGACGGCGCCGCAACTCATGCGCGTGCCGCAGGCCATCGCCATGGCGCGTCGTGCGCGCGCAACGATGCGGCAAAACCTGCTTTGGGCCTTGGGTTACAACCTTCTCGCCCTGCCTTTCGCGGCTGCCGGCTGGATCGAGCCTTGGCTGGCCGCCTTGGGCATGGCGGCTTCGTCCCTGATCGTCACGCTGAATGCATTGAGGTTGGTGCGACGCGACCCCGCCAAGCCATCCGATGAGGCTCCCGTGACCCTGCCGGTATCTTCATGAATATCCTGCTTGCACTGGTTCCCATCAGCATCGTGCTGCTTGGTTTTGCCATCTGGGCCTTCGTCTGGGCGGTAAAGCGCGGGCAGTTCGATGATCTGGATACCCCGGCGCTGGACATACTGGCCGATGACCCTAAGCCGCTGCCGAAAAGTTTCGGGGAATCGGGCTCGGGGGCATCCTCGCGTGAGCAGCGGCCCGATGCCGATTGATCTGATTGCCCTGGGTGCGGCCTTGCTCGCAGGGCTGGTGGGCAGCGTGCACTGCGTGGCCATGTGCGGCGGCATCGCCACCGGTTTTGCGCCTTACGGTGGCGACGCGGGAACAGCTTGGCGGGTGGCGCTTACGACCAATCTGGGGCGCGTCAGCGGCTATGCGTTGGCCGGCGCCATCGTCGGTGGCTTCGGGCACGGATTGGTGGCGCTGTTTCGTATCGAACACCTGATGTTCGCACTGCGCGCCCTGGCCGGCGTGGTGTTGATTCTGGTGGCCTTGCGCATGCTGGGCGCGGGGCAGCGCTTCAACCTGCTCGGCAAGGTCGGTGATGCGTTGTGGGCCAAACTGCGTCCGGTTCAATCGCGCTTGCTGCCCGCCAACACCTTCCCGCGTCGTTTCGCGCTGGGCATGCTCTGGGGTTGGTTGCCTTGCGGTCTCTCCACCACGATGCTCGCGGCGGCCTGGTTGCAGGCTAGCGCACCAGCGGGAGCCGCGCTGATGGCAGTGTTCGGTCTGGGCACACTGCCGACCATGTTGCCGCTTTCCTATTCGGGCGCGCGTTGGTTGACGCGCCCGGGTCAGCGCCGTGCCGCTGGTGCTTTGATGCTCGGCGCAGGCCTGCTGACGTTGGCAGCGCCCTGGCTGATGCAGGTGCCGGCATTGCACGATGCTTTGGCAGCTTTGGGATGCCTGCCGCGCAGATGAAGCGCCTCAGTCTTTCTGATCCACACCTTTGTTGCGGAACACCGAAAGGCCCTTGAGCAGGTTCAACGCCTCCCGCACGCCGCTGTCACCCAGCTCCTCCGGGCGCTCCAGCGGCTGGATCGGGATGGCGCTGGTATCGGTGTCCGACTCTGGATCTTCATTGTCGCCACGCAGGTGGCCAGGCAGATCGCGCTCGCGCAGTGTGGGTGGCTGGAAGCCAAGGTCGTCGTAATCCTGCGGACGCACTTCGAGCGTGACATCGGGCACGATGCCGGTGGCCTGGATCGAGGTGCCATTGGGTGTGTAGTAACGCGCCGTCGTCACCTTGATCGAATCGCCGTTGTCCAGCGGCAAAACGGTCTGTACCGAACCCTTGCCGAAGGTGGTGCTGCCAAGCACGAGGGCGCGGTGGTGGTCGCGCAGTGCGCCGGCCAGCACTTCGGCGGCGCTGGCGGTGCCGCCGTCCACGAGGATGGCGATGGGCGCGCCGTGGATGATGTCGCCCTTGTGCGCGGAGGCCTCGCTGCGCGAGTGCGGCAGGCGCCCGCGGGTGGACACGATCACGCCTTCATCGAGGAAGGCGTCGGCGGCTTCCACGGCGGTATTCAGCAAGCCACCGGGATTGCTGCGCAGATCCAGCACCAGGCCTTTCAGGGGCGCGCCATTGCTTGCGACGACGTCTTTGAGCTTGCGCTCCAGATCCAGGCCTGTGTTGGCCTGGAAAGTGGCGATGCGCAGGTAGGCGTAGCCGGGCTCGAGCAAGCGCGTGCGCACGCTGGAAACGCGGATGGTCTCGCGCGTCAAGGTGAATTGCAGCGGCTCGCGGCTGGATTCGCGCATCACCGTCAATTGGGTCTTGCTGCCCACCGGGCCGCGCATCGAATCGATGGCAGCATCGACGCCATCGACTTCGATCGGCTTGCCATCGATGGCGGTGATGACATCGCCGGGGCGGATGCCCGCACGCGCCGCCGGCGTATCGTCGATAGGAGCCACCACCAGCAAGCTGCGATCTGGTTGCTGGACCACTTCCAGCCCCAGGCCGGCATACGCGCCACTGGCCGCTTCGTTGAGTTCACGGGATTGATCGGCATCCAGATACGCGCTGTGCGGATCCAGATCCAGCAACAGGCCCCGGATCGCGGCGCGCATCAAGGTGGCATCGTCGATGGGATCGACGTAACCCTCCTGCACGGCCCGGAATACCGAGACGAAGCGCCGGATTTCGTCGAGACTGGCGGTGTCCTTGGCAGGTTCGGAGATGGCTTCGTCCGGCGCAGGCGGCGCTTCGGCGAACACGGCCATCGGCAGCAGTGCCGATGCCAGCAACAGTCGGGCGAACTTCGGGAAACGGGAGTGATTCATATGCAGATTATTGCATGGCAATGCCTGATCCCGGCTTGTCGAACAGTAGCCGAGGCTGACCAGATCAACAGACACCTATTCGCCATCGCGCCCGGCTTGGGGCGGACGGTATCGGACGGCCACGGACGGTCAGGCAACAAAAAACCCCGCCGTAGCGGGGTTTCCTGTGGTCTGGCCGGACGCCGATGGACGGCTGCGGACAGTGTGTTGGTGCCCAAAGGGGGACTCGAACCCCCACGACTTGCGTCGCTACCACCTCAAGGTAGTGCGTCTACCAATTCCGCCATCTGGGCTGGTGTTTCATCACGGCTGCGCCGAGCCGCGCATCATATCAGACTTGAGATCACTCGGTCGCAGCTTCCGGCGTCGGAGCTGGATCGGTTTCAGCCGGGATTTCGGCTGGCGCTTCCACCGGTGCCGGATCGGCCTGGGGAACTTCGGCAGCCGGAGCTTCGGCAGCCGGAGCTTCGGATGCTGCCGGTACGCTGGCGGCCGGCGCCATGCTGCCCATGATGCCGAGGTCTTCGGCCTGAGAGCCCGAGCCGACGGTCTTGTGCAGGTAGACAGCCATGCCCAGTGCCATCAGGAAGAACAGGGAGGCGAGGATCGCCGTGCTCTTGGAGAGGAAGTTGGCCGAGCCACGGGCACCGAACACGGTGGCCGAAGCGCCTGCGCCGAAGCCCGAGCCCGCCGAGGCACCAGCCCCGCGCTGCAGCAGGATCAGCACAGTCATCGCAAGGGCAACAAGCACATAGACGACGTTGAATAGGGTGTAGAGCATGAGTTTGATCTACCGCGCCGCAGCTGCGGCGATGGCAAGGAAATCCGGGGCGATGAGGGAGGCCCCACCGATCAGGCCACCATCGATGTCCGGCTGGGCGAACAGCTCGGCAGCATTGGCGGGCTTGACGCTTCCGCCGTACAGGATCGGAAGCGAGCTGGCGATTCTAGCATCAATTCTCGCCACTTCGCCACGTACTCGCGCATGCACGTCCTGCGCCTGTTCCGGTGTGGCGGTAAGGCCGGTGCCGATGGCCCAGACCGGTTCGTAGGCGATGACGGCACCTTCGAGGTGTTCCGGGCCGAGTGCGAGCACGGGCTCGAGTTGGGCGGACAGTACATCGTGAGTGGCACCGGACTGGCGCTGCTCCAATGTTTCGCCAATGCACAGGATCGGCAGCAGGTTCGCCTGACGCGCGGCGAGGAACTTTTCCGCCACGATGGCGCTGCTTTCGCCATACAGCTCGCGCCGCTCCGAATGCCCGACCAGCACGTGGGTGGCGCCGACGTCGCGCAGCATGTCGCCGGCGATCTCGCCGGTGTAGGCGCCCTTCTGGTGCGTGGAAAGATTCTGTGCACCGAAGGCGATCCCGTGGCCGCTCCAGCGCGTTACCAGTTCAGCCAGGTAGAGCGCGGGGGGCAGCACGATGAGGTCCACGCCGTTTGTCGGGCCTGTCTTGATGATGGCCTCCACGAGGTCGTGTGCGAAGGCGCGGTCGCCGTGCAGTTTCCAGTTGCCGGCCACGATCTTGCGGCGCATGGGGTTCTCCAGTGCTAGTTCAATCGAGGGCGCAAAGGATAGCGACGCCGGAGCAAGGCGGCTACGCTCGCCGTAGCATTGCCATCGCGGGAGTCCCCATGTCCTCTGAAACTTTCCATGCGCTCGTCACTGGAGCCTCCAGCGGTA
>JAEXRB010000001.1 GCA_023438325.1 Pseudomonadota bacterium
GTGCGGTGTGCCGGGGAGATTCAGGCGGCGCCTACGGCGCGTTGCACCATCGCTTCGAAGCGCGCGCGGTCGTAACGCAGCAGGATGCGGGCATTGACGGGCTGGCCGGTGCGTTCCTGCCAGTCGACTACGGTCATGCCACGCGCGTACTGACCGCCCAGTTCCACCGCCACGGCGCGATCGGCCGCTTCCAGCGTGCCAGCCGGCTCGAGCACTTGCGCCATCGCCAGCGCGTCTGCGCTATGCCAGTCATTGCCCCGGCACTCGGCTGCCCAGGCGCGTGTATTGCGCGAGATGGCGTCATAGAAGCGCGCAGCGGGATGATCGGCGGCGAACCAGGTGTTGCATTTGTCGTGTGGCAAACCGTGGCGAAGCGTGGCTTCCCAGTCCACCAGTTCGAAGTTGGGCCAGCGCTCGAACACGATGCGAGCTGCTTCCGGGTCGAAGCCGGTATTGAATTCGACCGGGATGCGGGTGTTGCCGTGCCCGGTGACGGCGCCGCCCATGATGATCAGGCGAGGCACGCGCTGCGGCAGGGTTGGGTCGAGCGAGAGCGCCAGGGCGAGGTTGGTGAGCGGGCCGAGCATGACGAAGGTCAGTTGGCCGGGTTGTTCCCGCGAGAGCCGCAGCATGGCAAGGGCGGCATGTTCGGATGCGTGCGTGCGGGTGGCCGGGGAATAGCCGGTATCGCCGAAACCATCGCGGCCATGCACGTAGGCGGCATCCTCGGGCGTGGCAACCAGCGGCAGTGCCGCGCCCGGGAACACGGGAGCGTCGATGCCGGCGATTTCGCACAGCTTGAGTGCGTTCCCCAGAGTGTGGTTCAGGCCGACATTGCCTGCGGTGATGGTCAGTGCCGCAATGCGCGCATCCGGGTGGGCGTGTGCCATTAGGATGGCGAGGGCGTCGTCCACGCCGGGGTCGGTGTCGATCAGGAGTTGGTGGGTCATTGCATGTCTTCGTTATTGGCTCGGAAGGAGTATCGCACCGTGCTCCGGCTTGGCGAGCGTGCGCTGCATCGCTTAGGCTAGAACCGAAGGCGGGTTTGCTGGGGCATTGGCTCGCACGCAGAGGGGGCATCACATGATTCGGGTTTATCTGGTCGACGACCATGCGTTGGTGCGCACCGGTTTTCGCATGTTGTTGCAGCAGTTTCCGGAGTTTTCCGTTGTCGGCGAGGCGGGTACCGGGGAGCAGGCGCTGGCCGACCTGCGCACTCTGGAGGTGGATGTGGTGTTGTGCGATCTGCACTTGCCGGGTATCAGTGGCCTAGAGGTGACGGATCGACTGATGCGAGGCGGCTCTTCGGCGCGTGTGGTGGTGGTGTCGGCACAGCAGGACGGCCCCTTGCCGCGTCGCGTGCTCAATGCCGGGGCCTTTGGTTATCTGGGCAAGGCGGCGCCGGCCGAGGAGCTGTTGCGTGCCATTCGCGACGTGGCACATGGCAAACGCTACATCTCGGCCACGGTGGCGCAGCAGATGGCGATCACGAGCCTGGACACCACGGGCTCGCCGTTCGAGCAGCTTTCCGTGCGCGAATTGGAAGTGGCGATGCTGCTGGTGCAGGGCATGCGAATGACCGTGATCGGCGAGAATCTCAACCTGAGTTCCAAGACCGTGGCCACCCACAAATACAACCTGTTCGCCAAGTTGCAGGTGAATGACATCGCCTCGCTCACGCGTTTGGCAATGCAGCACGGTTTGACCTCCCCTGCCTGACGGCTTGCCGCCAGGCAGGGGAAGTACGGATCAGGTGTCGCTGCGCTGCGGCGGCAGTTCCAGCGGCAGGGCATCCTGTGGCGGAAGGGCCGATTCGTCAGATGCGTTTTCGACTTCAGCAGCGCTCACGGTGCTGTCGGCCTGTGCATCCTTCTCCTCATGCTCCACGGAGCTCTTTTCTGCGGTGCTGCTGACAGCTGTCGCTGGCTCGGGAGCCACGAACGGTGCCGGGCGGGGCCGCGCGTAGAGTGCCGTGGCGACAGCGCTGGCCATCGATACCGGCCCGGTACCGTTGGGTGCGCGCAATTCGAACGGCTCGGCGGGTGCATCGAAGACCGAGGCCGGCTGAGTCGGCGGCGTGCCGAGCTTCCCGGTGGTCGGGGCTTTGGCCGGTTCGTTCGTCTTCGCCGACTCAGGCTTGTCGGCAACGGGCGGCTCATTGCGTGGTGCCTCTTGCGCCGTCGCAGGTGCGAGCGTGTCGGGCGCGGTTTCATTCGGCTCAGGTGTGGTGACTGTCTGAGCGGGAGTCTGTGGTTCGGCGCTTTCGGGTTGAGGTTTGGCCGCTTCGGTTTTCTCTGGCGCAGGAGGAGCCGCCGCAGTACTCACGGATGCAGGTACGACAGGTGCGGGCACTGGTACAGGTGCCGGTGCCGGTGCCGGCATCGGCACCATCGTGGCAACCGGCACGGGGGCTGGTGCGGGAACGGGAACAGGAGCGGGCGAGAGAGCCGCAGCCGGGGCCGCCTCGGGCGCCGGGCATGATGGTGCGGGAGGTGTGGCTGCCTTGATGGGAGTAGCGGTTTGCTCGGATGTGGCGACGTCGGCCGCTTCCGTGGTGGCAGCGGTACTGCTGTCGTCACTGTCCTCGTCGTCCAGATCCACGCCGTCCAGTGCAGTGTTGTTGGCATCGCCTGACACGCCATCTTGGCGACGGCGGCGGCGACCGCCACGACGGCCGCGGCGGCGGCGGCCCTGTCCGGCTTCGGCGGTTTCCGGTGTGCTGCTGGCGTCAGCCGCATCACCTGCAAGGGCCTCCAGCGGAGTTTCGGGTTCGATCACCACATTCAACGCGGCCACGGCGGAGGCCGCGATGGCCTTGTTCACTTCGGTGCTGGCAGGTTTGCTGGAGGCTTGCTCGCCGCGTACGGGGGCGGAGGGCTGCTCCGGGGGCGCAGCCTGGGCCTGCTTCTGGCGGGCCGCTTCCTTTTCTTGGCGTGCGATGTCGCGATTGTCCTGTCGCGCCTGCTGGCGGGTGTCGCGCTTGGCGTTGGCCTCGCTACGCGGCTCGTTGCGCTTGCCGTTGTCACGCACGTCCTTGGCTGCTGCCTCCGGGCGGGCAGGTGCATCCTGACGTGCGGGGCGCGGCTGCGCATTGGCGCGCGGCTCGCTGGCAGTTTTGTTGCGGTCGCGGCCGTTGCGCGATTTATCGTTGCGGTTGTCGCGGCGGCCCGGTTGCCCGGCGTGCGCGGCGCGCGGATCTTTTGCCGAATGCGTAGGGCGCGAGCGTGAGGTGTCGGCGGATTTTTCCGTGGCGTCACCGCCAAACAGGCTGGCCAGCCACGCGAAGAAGCCACGCTTGGGCGCAGGCGTCTGGGCAGCAGGTGTCGGTGGCGTGGCGGCAGGCGGCGCTTCCTGCCGTGCGGGCGCAGGCTGCGTCGGGCGTACCGCCGTGACAGCAGGTGCGGGCGGCACGTTGAGATTGGCCTTGGTCAGCGCATGCACTTCCAGTTTGCGCGGGCTGGTGCGCTGGTAGCTGGGTTTGCTGCTTTCTTCACCCAGTTCGTTCTCGCGCAGGCGGGAAACGTTGAAGTGCGGGGTTTCCATCTGCGCATCGGCGACGATCACCAGCGGCACATCGTGGCGCTGTTCGATTTCGCCCAAGGCGCGGCGCTTTTCGTTGAGCAGGAAGTTGGCGATCTCGTGCGGTGCCTGCACCAGCACCTGGCCGGTGTTGTCCTTCATCGCCTGTTCTTCCAGCAGGCGCAGGATCGACAGCGAAAGGGATTCGACCGAGCGCATGCGGCCATGGCCTTCGCAGCGCGGGCAGACGATCTGACTGGACTCGCCCAGGCTCGGACGCAGCCGCTGACGGCTCATTTCCAGCAGGCCGAAACGCGAAATGCGGCCTACCTGCACCCGCGCGCGGTCATATTTGAGCGCTTGGGCGAGGCGGTTTTCCACTTCGCGCTGGTGCTTGTTGGAGCCCATGTCGATGAAGTCGATCACCACCAGGCCGCCCAGGTCGCGCAGGCGCATCTGGCGGGCCACTTCCTCGGCGGCTTCGAGGTTGGTGTTGAATGCGGTTTCCTCGATGTCGCCGCCCTTGGTGGCGCGCGAGGAGTTCACGTCGATCGCGGTGAGGGCTTCGGTCTGGTCGATCACGATGGAGCCGCCCGAAGGCAGGCGCACGTTGCGCTCGTAGGCGTTCTCGATCTGCGATTCGATCTGGAAACGGTTGAACAGCGGCGTGGTGTCTTCGTACAGCTTGAGCTTGCGCAGGTTCTGCGGCATCACCTGCTGCACGAAATCGCGCGCGTCCGCGAACATTTCCTTGCTGTCGATGAGGATCTCGCCCACATCCGCGCGCAAGTAGTCACGCAGGGCGCGAATGATGAGGCGGCTTTCCTGATAGATCAGGAATGGCGCGGGCTTGGCCAGCGCGGCATCGGTGATGGCTTTCCACACCTGCAGCAGGTAATCCACGTCCCATTGCAGCTCTTCCGCGTCGCGCCCGACGCCAGCGGTGCGGATGATCACGCCCATGTCGTCGGGGATGTCGAGCTTGTCCAGCGCTTCCTTCAGGGCGGCGCGGTCATCACCCTCGATGCGGCGCGAGACGCCGCCGGCGCTCGGGCTGTTCGGCATCAGGACGAGATAGCGGCCGGCGAGCGAAATGAACGTGGTCAGCGCCGCGCCTTTGTTGCCGCGCTCTTCCTTGTCCACCTGCACGACCACTTCCTGACCTTCGCGCAGGAGCTCCTTGATCGTGGCCTTGTTCGGATTCACCCCGTCGATGAAATAGTCGCGGGAGATTTCCTTGAGCGGCAAAAAGCCGTGTTTGTCGCCGCCGTACTCGACGAAGGCGGCTTCCAGCGAAGGTTCGAGCCTGGTGATGCGGCCCTTGTAGATGTTGGATTTTTTCTGCTCTTTGGAGGGTTGTTCGATGTCGATGTCGTACAGCGTCTGGCCGTCGACGATCGCTACGCGCAACTCTTCCTGCTGAGTTGCGTTGATAAGCATCCGCTTCATGGTGGTGTCATTCCTCTGCGCTCTACCGCGAGGAACGCCGGGGACTTCGCGCCCAGTGTTCGGGGGCAAAGGCCGCGCCGGGCGCGGGCCTGTGCCGTGCAGAATCTCCAGCGCATCGGACCGGGGCATTGCCCGCGGGAGCGCCAATCAAAAACCAAGGGGAGCCAAAAGACGCTTGCGCGTCCAACTGGCCTAAAGCCGGAAAACCGGTGTCCGCATCTTCCGGGCGAATTGCCTGTTCCAGACAGCAGAACCGCTCAGCCGGTACACTTGCAACCTGAGTTGCAGGTGGCCCTGCGGCCCGGTCCAGAACTTTTGCTACCGCCCGCACTAGATGGGCGAATAGCTAAATCAGGACGTTATCTCGCCTTCTTAGTGTAGCAATCCCATGACAACGGCGGCAAACGGCCCCAAATCGGCCGTCAAATTGGTGCGGGTGGACGATGAGCGGGCTGGGCAGCGCATCGACAATTTCCTTGCCACCCAACTCAAGGGCGCGCCGCGCTCCTTGATATATCGTCTGTTGCGCACCGGGCAGGTGCGGATCAATGGCAAGCGCGCCAAGCCCGAATCGCGGCTGGCCGGTGGCGATGAAGTGCGCATTCCGCCCGTTCGTCTGGACGAGCCCGGCGAGCAGCGTCGCCCGCCGGCAGCCTTGTTGGCGCGACTGGATGCCGCCATCGTGTTCGAGGACGATCGCCTGCTGGCGCTGAACAAACCGTCCGGCCTGGCCAGTCATGGTGGAAGTGGCATCAGTTTCGGAACCATCGAATCCTTGCGCGCGCTGCGCCCGAATCAATCGCTGGAACTGGTGCACCGGCTGGATCGAGACACCTCGGGCCTGCTGATCGTGGCGAAAAAGCGTTCGGCCCTGGTCCAGTTGCAGGCCCTGATGCGCGAAGATGCGGGCTCCGGGCTGACCAAACGCTACCTCGCGCTGCTGACCGGGCGGTTGCCCGATGGTGTATTGACCGTGGATGCGCCGTTGCACATCGGGCTGCGACAGGGCGGTGAGCGCCACGTTCAGGTACATCCGCAGGGCAAGCCATCCATCAGCCACTTCCGCGTGCTGGAGCGGCGCGGTGGACATTCTTATTGCGAAGTGCGGATCGAAACCGGCCGTACCCACCAGATCCGCGCCCATGCACGCCATATCGGCCACGCGGTGGCAGGTGATGACAAGTACGGCGACGAGGCGGTCAACCGCCGCCTGCGCGAACAGACCGGCCTCAATCGATTGTTTCTTCACGCCGCCTCGCTGGAATTTGCGCTGGACGACGGCGCTGCGCCTTACCTGCTCAATGCCCCGCTGGCACCCGAGCTGGCGCAGGCGCTGGACAAACTCGGGTAAACGCCTGTCACGCAGTGGATCATCGGGCGTCCTGAACGGCACGCGAGGCGTTATCCTGCGCCGGTTCCCGTCATTGCATTCTCCGGAGTCGACATGTTCACCCGATTGGCCAATATCTTCCGAGGCTTCCTGTCGCTGTTCGTTTCGGGCATCGAAAAGCGCAATCCCGAGGCGTTGCTGGAGCT
>JAEXRB010000048.1 GCA_023438325.1 Pseudomonadota bacterium
CGGGCGGGGTGCTGTTCATGGCGCGAAGTTTCGAAAAAAGTGCTGAATGATACTGGCCCGCTGCCTCCTGTTTGCCGACAATGCATCTTTCGATGCCAATCCCCTCAGGAGTTTCCGCATGAAGTACCTCGCACTTCTTCTCGTTGGACTGTTCATCGGCGCGCTTGGCGCGGTCGCTGCGATCAGCGCGCTGCGCCAAGGCACACCCTACGATGATGCGGTGATGACGGTGATGAGCCAGCAGATGGGTGCGCTGCGCGGCATGCGCGAGAAAAACCAGTGCAAGCCCGAGGAAATCAATCGCCGCCTGGATCTGCTTGGCGCCATTGCCGACGAAACCGACAGCGCCTTCCTGCCTATCGGCGACGACGCGAAATTCTCCGCACTTTCCAAGGATCTGCGCGACGCCGTAGCCACTGCGCGCATGCGCCAGCCGGCAGACTGCGACGCTCTCGGCCAAGCGATGGCCGGTATCGGTGGCACCTGCAAGGCCTGCCACGACATTTTCCGCTGAGCGCAATCGTCCCTGCCACACGCTGCAAGCTGAACGGCCTGTGGCGGGGCTGATTCACCGTTCAGGCACATCCGCCTAATGTCGTGACTGCGGTGATAGCGCCGCAGTGATTCAGGAGTCATGCCATGCGTCCACGCCTTCCCCTCGCGCTGATCGCGACCCTGCTGTTGGCCGCCTGCGCCACGCCCGGCGGCTATTACTCCAGCAATCAAGGTGGCTATCACGGCCGTCCGCCACAGGATGGCTACGCGCGCTGCCATGAATGCGGCGTGGTGGAGCGCATCGACCGTGTCTATGGCGAGCGTCACGCCTCCGGCGGCGGCGCCGTACTCGGCGGCATCATCGGCGGCATCGTCGGCAATCAGGTCGGCAGTGGCAGCGGGCGAGCAGCCGCTACCGCCGCCGGCGCGATTGCGGGCGGCGTCATCGGCAACAACACCGAACGCAACAACAATGCCGCGCCGTGGTACGAGCTCTACCTGCGCATGGATGATGGACGTCGCATCGTGGTCAGCCAGCGCGACCTCAACGGAATCCGCGAAGGCGCCTACATCCGCATCAGCAACGGTCGCGCCTTCCTCAACTGATGCCCCTCCGATCCGCTCCCGTCAACACGGGGGCGGATTTTTTTCATCGCACCCATATCGGCGCAGCCCGATCGCAGCATGAGTCAGCCTCGGCGCGATCGCAAATACGATGGCGTACCGTTGGCCTTCAACCTGGCAGGCAGCACACGCACACCACGCCATAGGTCACGCCATAGATCAGCTCACCCGCCGCTTTCCAGCGCCTCCCAGCGCGCATAGCAAATTTCCAGCTCCGCCTGCGCCTGCGCGATGGCCTGTTGGTGAGCGACGATGGCGGCAGCATCCTGCTGGAAGAAACCCGGCGCGTTCATGGCGTGGGTCTGCGTCTGGATTCCCGCTTCCAGCGCCTCGATGCGAGCAGGCAGCATCTCCAGTTCGCGTGCTTCCTTGTACCCGAGTTTGACCGTGCGTTTTGCCGGCGCCGGTGGTGGCATCGGCGCCGCGGCAACGGGTTCGGTCACGACGGGTGGCATCGCCTCCTGTGAGCGCTGACGCAGCCAATCGGCATAGCCGCCCACGTATTCGCCCACACGCCCTTGTCCTTCCATCACCAGCGTGGAGGTGACGACGTTGTCGAGGAACTCGCGATCGTGGCTGACGAGGATCAGCGTGCCGGTGTAATCGGCCAGCAACTCTTCCAGCAACTCCAGCGTTTCCACGTCCAGATCGTTGGTCGGCTCGTCCATCACCAGCAGGTTGGCAGGTTGCGCGAACAGCTTGGCGAGCAGCAAACGATTGCGCTCGCCGCCGGAAAGGCGCGTGATCGGCGCGCGCGCGCGTTCGGGCGTGAACAGGAAATCCTGCAAATATCCGAGCACATGCTTGCGCTTGCCGTTGAGCTCGATGAATTCGCGCCCTTCGCCCACGTTGTCCAGCGCGTTCCAATCCTCACGCAGGGTGGCGCGATACTGATCGAAATACGCCACGGTGAGGTTGGTGCCGCGCTGGATTTCGCCGCGCTGCGGCTCAAGCTCCCCGAGCAGCAGTCGGATCAGGGTGGATTTTCCGGCGCCGTTCGGGCCGATCAGGCCGATCCGATCACCACGCAATACCGTGGTGGAAAAGTCCCGCAGGATGATTTTTCCATCGTAGGAAAAATCCACGCCCTTGGCCTCGAAAACCTTCTTGCCGGACGCGCCGGCTTCGGCCAGTTCCAACTTCACCTTGCCCTGGAGTTCGCGCCGTTCGCCGCGTTCACGCCTCAAGGCCTCCAGGCGCCGCACTCGGCCCTCGTTGCGGGTACGGCGGGCCTTGATGCCCTGACGAATCCAGACTTCCTCTTCGGCCAGAAAAGTATCGAAATGTGCGTTCTGCACCGATTCGGCATGCAGGCGCTCTTCACGCCGACGCAGGTAATTGTCGAAATCACCAGGCCAGCTGGTGACTTTGCCGCGATCGATCTCCACGATGCGAGTGGCAAGCGAACGCAGGAAGCGGCGGTCATGGGTGATGAACACCAAACTGCCGCCCCAGTTCTTCAGGAATCGCTCCAGCCAGTCGATCGCGGCGATGTCCAGATGGTTGGTCGGCTCGTCCAGCAGCAGCAGGTCGGGTGCAGATACCAGCGCGCGCGCCAGCAGCACCCGACGCTTCATGCCGCCTGAAAGGCGTGCGAAAGGCGCATCGCCATCCAGATCCAGACGCTTGATCGTATCGTCCACACGCCGGTCGGCATCCCAGCCCTGTGCCGCTTCGATGCGCCCCTGCACTTCCGCCAATGCATCTGCGTCGAGAACCTCGGCATGGCTCAACCGATGGAACAAGGCCAAATCCGCGCCGACATGGCCTAGGCCATCGGCCACCACGTCGAATACGCTGCCATCCGCTCCCGGCGGTACTTCCTGCTCCAGCCGCGCAATGCGTACGCCGCTCTGGACGCGCACCTCGCCATCGTCCGGGCGCAGTTCGCCAGCGATGAGCTTGAGCAAGGTGGACTTCCCGGCACCATTGCGACCGATCAGGGCGATGCGCTCGGCCGGCTCGATGGCCAGTTGCACGCCATCCAGCAGCAAGGGGCCGCCGACGCTGTAATCGAGTTGGTTCAAAGTAATCAAAGGCATCCTGCCAGTTTATCCCTTGCAGCGCGGATTGTTCCTCCTTGCGCAACACGGTGATTCAGCGTAGATGCTTTTCGCGGCCGGCGTCGCTCGCTACGCTGCATCCTGCTCCATCGCCTCCGAGGAACGCCATGTCACTTCGCAACACCGATGCCCGCTGGGGCTGGCCCAGCATGACGTTGCACTGGGCCATCGCCCTGCTGATCCTGGCCCTGCTCGCGTTGGGCTTTGTGATGGGCGAGTTGCCGCGCAGCCCGAAGTATTTCTGGGTTTACGACCTGCACAAATCGCTCGGCCTGACGGTACTGGCACTGATGCTGATTCGTCTGGTCTGGCGCCTCTACGCCGGCGCGCCGAAGCCCGAACCCGGAACACCGGGCTGGCAGAACCTTGCGGCCCATGCCACCCACTGGGCAATTTACGCACTGGCGTTGGCGATGCCGATTTCCGGCTGGCTCTACGATTCTGCCAGCGGCCTGCGGGCGCTCAAGTTCTTCGGGCTGGTGACCGTGCCCAAACTCGTAGCGCCCAACCCGGATATCAAGAACACCTCGCATGAAGTGCACGAATACGGCGCCTGGCTGTTGATTGCCCTGATCCTGATGCACGCCGGTGCGGCGCTCTACCACCACTTCGTCCAGCGCGACCGCACGCTGTCACGGATGCTGCCGGCCTCGTTCGAAAAATGACCGCGCTGACTGCATCCGGCTGAAATTCCGACTGCTGAAAAGCTGCCCGTTGAAAGGAACCTCCACCATGAAACTCCGACTTCTGCTTCCCGCCGCCCTGTTCACCATGGGCTTCTGCGCACACGCGAGCGACTGGAATACCGACGCCAGCACCTCCTCGCTGACCTTCTCCAGCAAGGCCGAAGGCGAAGCCTTCACCGGCCACTTCACGCAGTTCACGCCGAAAATCCAGTTCGACCCGGCCGATCTGACAGCCGCGCGCTTTGACGTGAGCATCGCGCTCGCCAGTGCCGACAGCGCCAATTCCGAGCGCGACGAAACCCTGCAAGGCAATGATTTCTTCGCCACCGTCAAGTTTCCGCAGGCCACCTACACCGCCACCACGTTCCGCGACCTCGGCAACGACCGCTTTGCCGCCGATGGCACGCTCTCGTTGCGCGGCGTGGAAAAGCCGGTGACGCTGGAGTTCTCGTGGGCGCAGGAAGGCAACACCGCCACGCTCGATGGCAAGGCCAGCGTCAACCGTCTGGATTTCGACATTGGCGGCGGCGACTGGGCGGACGCTTCGACCATTGCGCATGAAGTCCAGATTGCCACCACGCTGAAGCTCACGGCGAAGTGACCCTCACTCCGTGAGCCTGCGCGAACGCTGGCGTCGTTTCCTCCGCCGCGAGGCCGATACGACCACGGCCCCGCACGATGGCGACGCGCATCTGCTGCGCGCCGCCGACAGCCTGCGTGCACTGCTCGACGACCCCGCCATTCCGGCGCAGGTACGCGCCAGCCTTGCCGCCGACTATGGCCGCATCGAGGTAATGCTCGACAAACTCGAACACGGCCATGTCCATATCGCCGTGTTCGGTCGCGTCAGTGTCGGAAAATCCGCGCTGCTCAATGCCTTGCTCGGCGAAGCCGCCTTCGATGTCGGCGTCCTGCATGGCACCACCACCGTCGCAGGCCACCGCGCGTGGCGTGAAGTGCTGGCGCAGGGCGTACACCTGATCGACACGCCCGGCATCAACGAACTCTCCGGCGAGGAACGCGAGGCCCTGGCCTTCGATGTTGCCGGGCGCAGCGACTTGGTGATCTTCGTCGTCGATGGCGACATGACGAGCGTGGAAGTGGATGCCCTGCACCTGCTCGCACGCACCCAGCGCCCACTGCTTCTGGTGCTCAACAAGGCCGACCGCTACACCAGTTCACAACGACAGGCATTGCTGGAGAGGCTGCGCGAGCACGCACGCGGCATCGTGGCGCCGGAGAACGTGCTTGCCGCGATGGCGCAACCGGTGGCACACCGGGTGCTGAAGGTGTTGCCGGATGGTCGTGAATTGGAAGAGGAACGCCCGCGCGACACTGATGTTTCCGAACTGCGCGCACGCATTCTGACGATTCTGGAAACCGAGGGAAAAACCCTTGCAGCGCTCAATGCCGCGCTGTTCGCCGGCCGCCTGTCCGATGAAATCGGCGGTCGCCTGACCGGCATCCGGCAAGATCTGGCCAGCCGCACCATCCGCATGTACTGCCTCGCCAAGGGCGTGGCGGTGGCGCTCAATCCCGTACCCGTAGCCGACCTGCTCGCCGCCGCCACGCTCGATGTGGCATTGGTGATGCACCTGTCGCGCATCTACGGCCTGCCGCTGACGCGCATGGAGGCGGGAAAACTGCTCGCCACCATCGCAGCGCAACTGGCTGCACTGATGGGCGCGATCTGGGGCATCCATCTGGTGGCCTCGGCCTTGAAAGTGGCCAGCGCCGGCCTTTCGACCGCACTCACCGCCGCCGCGCAAGGTGCGCTGGCGTGGTACGCCACGGTGCTGGTCGGGCGCGCTGCGGAAAAGTATCTGGCGCAAGGAAAAAGCTGGGGCGAGCGCGGCCCCAAGCGCGTGGTCTCGGACATCGTCCAGAGCCTGGATCGTGATTCGATCCTGCGCGAAGCACGCGAGGAAATCCTCGCGCGCCTGAAAAATTGAGCGGCGCTCAGCAGCGTCCGTAAACGTCTTCCAGACGTTCGATGTCATCCTCGCCGAAGTAATCGCCGCACTGGGTTTCAATCAGGTGCAGATCGCTGTCACCGGGATTGACCAGACGATGCAACGTGTTCATCGGAATGTAGGTGGACTGGTTGCGCTCCAGCGTCAGCTCTTCATCGCCGACGCGCACTTTCGCCGTGCCCTGCACCACCGTCCAATGTTCGCTGCGGCGCTGGTGACGTTGCAGCGACAACACGCCGCCGGGCTTGACCGTGAGGCGTTTCACCTTGCAGTCGTCGGCATCTTCCAGAACGGTGTAACTGCCCCAGGGGCGGTGCACGGTGAGATGGTGCTGGGCGGCGTAGTGATCGCGCTGGCGCAGCGTATCGACCACATGCCGCACTGCTTGTACCTGATGACGATCGGCAACCAGCACGGCATCGCCGGCATCGACGATGACCAGATCCTTCACGCCCACGGCAGCCACCAGACGGCCTTCGGTCTGGATGTAATTGCCCATGCCATCCACGACGATGGCTTCGCCCTGAACGCGATTGCCACTTGCGTCCGGCGCGGTGAGCTCCCCCAGCGCATTCCACGAGCCGATGTCGCTCCAGTCAAAATGTGCCGGCACCACAGCGCGG
>JAEXRB010000102.1 GCA_023438325.1 Pseudomonadota bacterium
CGGGCGGGCTTGTAGCCCGCCCTTTTCGTGGGGCACGAAGGTTTGATGATTATTCGAAACCGTCTTCGAAGATCTCGTCAGGGAGGGACTGTGGTTGGGCGCAAGACTGCACGGAAATATCGTCCACGTACCAGCCTTCGCGACCTTGCGAACTATCGGTTCCCAAGCGCCAGCGCAACCGCACATCCGAACCGGCAAAATTGCTCAGATCCACCATCGTATTGGCGTATGACCGGCCCGAACTCGGTTCGCACCAGGCCCTCTTGCCGGCCAGAGGGTTGCTGTAGGAATCACTGATCGGCCCGCGGTACGGGTCATTCATGATCTCGGCATCAAGCTGCGTGAAGGCACCGCCGGCCACGGAAACTTCCAGCACGCCGCCGTCGTAACAGGCCGTCGTGCCGTTGTTCTCGATATTGCGCCAGTTTTGGAACATCAGCGTCACTGGCGTCTCATTGGCAGGCAGGCTGATGACGGGTGAGGTGAGGTGCTGGTCGGAGGCGGAGGTGATGTTTTGCGCATGCCAGGAACGGCTGCCCGAGAAGGGTCTTGCCGTGCTGGTCGTCCAAGTCTGCGAGCCAGTGCCGCCCGTCGTGCTCCAGCCGGTCGTGGTGCCGTCGACGTCGAATGCGTAGACCTGATGGGTGGACTGCCCTTCATCCGTGTCGCACTGGCCAGGTGCAGGAGCGGTCTTGAAGCGGAAGGTTTCCGAGAAACCGCCGTTGCCGCATTCATTCGCGCTCCTGACGCGCCAGAAATAGTTGGTACCGGCCTGGAGCGCAGGACTGACGGCGATGCTGGTTCCGCCGATGACGCTGCCGCTGAACACGATGTTGGTGAAGCCCGAATCCGTGGCCACTTCGACGAGATAGTCCTCGCCCTGAGTGGACGGCTGCCAGCTCAACACCGGCAAGGGGGGCAGGCCCAGTGCGTTATTGGCGGGACTCAGCAATGCCGGTGCGGAAGGCGCTTGTGTGCTCACGCTCAATGCGATGTCATGGGTCTTGACGATGTTCCCGTCCGAGGCTTGCACGGTGAGTGTGTACTGGCCCGGGGCCGGGGAGGCGATATCCAGGTTGGCGAGGACGCTGGCATCGGGCGGAACGGCGACGGAGCCTGGCGAGAAAGCACCGCTGATGCCGGCAGGCAATGCAGGATTGAACGACAGGCTCACCGTGCCCGCATACTCGTTGGCGGATGCCACGTTCGCCGTGATCGGCAGGGTGCCAGGTGTTGCGGCGCAAACTGCCGCACTGGAAATATCGACATTCAACAAGAACGTGGGGTCGCCACATTCTTCATGGCGGAAACTGGCCACACGGGTGTTGTTGCTGCCGCCCGCTGCGCCCATGTATTCGCCAACGAACCAGAAGGTACAGCCATCGACCGGGTCGATCGCCATCGAGTGATAGTCGCCCCAGCGTTCGTTGGACTGGCTGCGTGTGCCGTTGGCGATGATGCCTTCGCCTGTGGTCAACACGCCGGGCGGGTCACTGGCGAGGCGGCCGGCATAGCGCAGGCCGGGGAACACACCGGGTGTTTGGCGCACCACGCTGTAACCAAGCGCGATATTCCCGGAGTCATCGATGCCGATGGCCCCCATCCAGCGATGGATATTTCCATCCGCATCCGCAGGGGCGAACGTGCCTTCGTCGTGCAATACCCAGCTGGTGGCGGCGGTGCCTGATGTACGACGGAGTTCGAACCAGCGCACTGCGCCACGCACGTTGGGATCGGTCTGGGTGTTGGTGGTAAGCGTGCCTACCAGTGACTCATGACTGCCGAAGTTCCGGTACATCAACACGTTCATGACCGGTTCGCGCAGCGGATCCAGTTTCTGGCCGTTCGGCTGCGGAAACGCGCTGAACGCGGTAAGGCCGTTGATGCGCGAGTTGAATTCGGCGACTGCGATGCGATGCACGGGGGTGAGCGTTCCCACAGGCGTGGCGGACGCCCAATTCATCGCCAGTTGCCACAACTCGAGATAATCCTCGTTGGGATTGTTGCTGCCGGAATTGTGCGCTTCATCGTCGCGGTGGCGCATGAAGATGCCCGGTGCATTGGCCGGCGGCGGGTTGAAGCCGGTGAAGTGGGCAGGTTGCAACAATTGGAACCCGAAGCCGGCGAGGTTGGGGACGTTCACACGAACCCAGCCGGCGGGTTGTCCGGCAAGCATTTTGGTTCGGTCCATCGCGTACACAGGGCGCTGGCCACTGGCGCTGCTTTCGTTCGCGGTGACGTAGTAGCCGTCAGACCAGACGCCGTATTTGGGGTAGTCGGGAAATGCTGCGGACTGGAAGGCGTAGCGATTCCAGTTGCCCGGCGAGGTGTTGGTCGGGTCATCGGTGGCGCTGATGTAGAAGCACATGGAGCGCCCGGCCTGCGGCGAGAATTCGGTGATGATCCAGCGTTGGGCCAGTTCATCGAACAGCACGACGGGGTCGCCCAGTCCGGACGAACAGGCGCTAGGGCCTTGCAGCGTAGGGGCCAGGGAGAAGTCGGCCACTTGCGTGCCGGTGGCCTTTTCCCAAATGCGGACGCGGGTGCCGCTCGAGCCATTGGTGGTTTCCACCACGTGATTCGGGCCGACCCAGCCATTGGGATCCGGCGGCAGGGTGGAGCCGACGATGCCTTCGAAGTTCTGGACTGGCGTGGTGAAAGCGCCGCTGATTCCGCGCGAACCGACGACTTCGTCATATGCCTGTTGCTTGAACACCAGCGGGTCCAGCCCCGGAGCGTTTACCGGCTCGCGGACGCGGGCGTTCACTACGGATGGATCATCCCAATGCTGGCGCGGGATTTCGCGGATGGGGTCACCTGGTTGCCATGATTCGCGACCAGTGTGGTTGTGGATGTCGATGGTCAGGGATTCCGGATACACCGTACCTAGAAATTCGGTTTGCGAGGTCTGGGCAAGCAACGACTTGTCTGAAGCAGGTTCGAGTTTGGTCTGCGCCATTGCGGGAGCAGTAGCAACTGCGATGGCGCCAGCCACAATGGCTGCGCACAGTGAGCGATCAATCACGGGATTTCCTCGGATGAAGGAGCGGAAAGGACGGGGCGTCAGCCGCGAGGTGGATACGGTGCTTGGAGAGCCTGCAGGTGCGCGATACCACCACTGACGATGCGCATGATGGTGCGGCCGGTGCCTGAATGACGTTGCCCCTGCCAGCGGCCGGCGTCGTCCTGAGTTTGGTGATCCAGGGGGAAGTCGGATTCGATGCCGTTGGCCGCCGTCACGGCCAAGTCCAATTCGGCAAAAACGGGGATGTCGGCAATCACGTGGCCGTTGGTGGATATCTCGGTGGGAGCCGGCCAGTCGTAGCCCATCGTCCAAGCGCGGATTTCACCGGTACCGCTCGTCAGCTTCATGGCTCCGCGCGTGGCGGAGTTGATCATTCCGGAGCGGCTGGTTGCAGCGACATCGTTGTTAATACGACGCAGATTGATGAGGCCGAAGTCGGTGGAAAGGTCCAGCTTGTAACCGGCAGGAATGAATACACCCAAGTCGACGCGACCCAGGCGCGGGTTGGCGGGTGTTGACGGGTCATGTTCCTTGTAGCGCCCCCTGAATCCCATGCGAGGGCCTTCCTGGAACCACTCCAATGCGGCAATGCGGGGTTCTTCTCCGATGCGCTGTTCGATGCTCTGGATCGCAAATGCTGCGGCGCGGGTTTGTCTGATCTGGATTTCGCCGTATGGGTTGTCGATCACCAAAGTGTCCACGCCATCGGGAATTTTTCGTTCTTCACGCAGCCGCTCAATGGTGAAGGGCGGGGAGGTTTCTGCATGGGCGACGGTGTTCTTCGGTGGAGCAGAGGCGCACGAGGCAAGCAGTACCGCCGCAAGCGGCAGGCAAAAGGAAGGCAGACGAGTCATCAGGGCGGCATGCATTTCAGGGGGTGCCTGAGTCTAGCCTGAAAC
>JAEXRB010000172.1 GCA_023438325.1 Pseudomonadota bacterium
ACTCACCGGCAAGATCAACGGTGCGGTGGGCAACTACAACGCGCATCTGGTGGCTTATCCGGATCTGGATTGGCCGCTGTTCGCGCAGCACTTCGTCGAAGGCCTCGGCTTGGTGTTCAACCCGTACACCACGCAGATCGAGCCGCATGACTGCGTGGCCGAAATCGGCGATGCGGTGCGGCGTGCCAACACCGTGCTGGTCGATCTGTGTCGTGACGTGTGGGGTTACATCTCGCTGGGTTACTTCAAGCAGAAACTCAAGGAAGGCGAGGTCGGCTCCAGCACCATGCCGCACAAGGTCAACCCGATCGACTTCGAGAATGCCGAGGGCAACTTCGGGTTGGCCAATGCACTGTTCGAGCACTTTTCGGCCAAGTTGCCGATCAGTCGCTGGCAGCGCGATCTGACCGATTCCACCGTGCTGCGTGCACTTGGCACGGCGTTCGGCCATACCCAGATTGCGCTGGATTCACTGGCCAAGGGATTGGGCAAACTGGAAACCAACCCGGAGCGACTGGATGCGGATCTGGATGCGTCGTGGGAAGTGCTGGCCGAAGCGGTGCAGACGGTGATGCGCCGGCATGGCCTGCCCAATCCTTACGAGCAGCTCAAGGCGCTGACGCGCGGGCAGGGCATCACGCAAGCATCGATGCGCGCTTTCATCGAAACACTGGATGTGCCATCGGAGGCTAGGCAGCGATTGCTGGCGTTGACGCCGGGTGCTTACGTCGGGCTGGCGGCATCGTTGGCGCGTGCCATCTGAGCATCGACATTTCCCGCCACATGGCCTGGCGTGGCCATGTGGCGGGCGTTGTGCAAGCGTCGTCAGTCTTCGAAACCGTCGCTGAAAACGTGCGGTTCGAGCGGAGCTTCGATGCTGAAGTCGGCTGGCGAAAGATTGAAGAAGATGTTGTTGGCACAGGCCACGCGGATGCGTGCTTCGGTGGTGACTGCCATCGGCGCGATCACGTCGGCACTGCCGGTGTTGGGTGTGGAGGCGGTCAATTCGTGCGCGAAGTTGATGCCGCCGTCATCGGACAGGTCGATGCGCACGTGGGGGCAGGAAATCGGCGCGGCATCGGTGCCGGCCACGTTCCAGGTCACGGTCTGGCTTTGACCTGCGAGCCACGGCGCGGGTGAGGTGCCGGGTGAGGTCACGGCGAAAGGTTCGCCGGTGTTCACCACGTTCAAGGTGGCATTGGCACTGCTGCTGGCGCCGGTCGGCTCTGCGTTGTCGCGCACGGTGAGGCGGAATTTCAGTGTGCGCGTCGTGGTCGGCAGCAGCTCGCCCTTGTCGGCGGCCAAGGGGTTGTTGAGCAGCATCGACAGGCGTGGAATCACGCGCTGCGAATCGAGCGTGGGCGTGTAGGAGCGCAGGATCGGGCGGGTGCCGTTGTCGTCTGGATTCGCGCTGGATTGCGCTGCGCCCAAATCCCACTGTTCCCAGGTGTAGGTGAGGTTGCTGCCATCCACGTCGCTGGCTTCGGCGTCCAGTGCGAACGGCGTGCGGGCCGGGATGGTGTGGCCGGTGGAAATGGAGGTGATGACGGGCGGCGTGTTGTCGGGGGTGGTCGTTACCGCGCAGTTGCCGCCGGAGCCACGGATGTGTGCATCCATTTCCTGCAGGCTGATGGCGTGGAAATACGGGTCGGAATTGGCTTGCAAGTTTTGCGTGCCGCAGATGCCGGCATAGGCCTGGATGGTGCTGCCGCTGCCCGGTTCATACGCCGCGCCGCCGCTGCGATTGCCGCTACAGGAGCCGAGATTCCCGTTGAAGGTGTGATTGCCACCGAATTGATGGCCCATTTCATGCGCCACATAATCGATGTCGAACGGATCGCCCCACGGATTGCCGCGCCCGGTGACGCCGCCGGCCTTGTAGCTGTTGTTGCAGATCACCCCCAGATAGGCGACGCCGCCACCGCCCGTGCTGAACACATGGCCCACGTCGTAGTTGGCCGAGCCGATTACCGCATTGAGGTTCGATTGGTTCTGCCCGAGCATCGTGCCGCCGTCGTTGTTGGTGTACGGATCGGTGCTGCCGTTGGTGTAGATCAGAAGGTTGGTGTTGCCGATCAATTGCATCTGCACGCCGAGGTCGTTTTCGTAGACTTGGTTGACGCGATTGATCGTGGTGACGATGGCGGCCAGGCCGCAGCTGACGGAAGGCAGGTTCGGTGCGCAGACCGCTGCGGTGTATTCGCCGGTGGCGGCCTGTGCGAGGCGGTAGACGCGCCGGTTCCGGCCGGTGGTGACGGGCGATGGGATGCCGGTCAGGCCTGACACTTCCGGCAGTGCGTAGGTGTGTGCGTGTGTCGTGTTGTGCACCTCGCAATGGAACGGCTCGGAGGGTGCGGCGTGGTCGCTGCGGGCATAGATCAGGTGGCCGGCGCTGCCGGGCAGTTCGGGCTGGATCACCGTGATGCCGGCTTCGTCGAACACCATCGCGGCAAGGCCGCGCGGGGAAATGTCCACGCGCACACGTCGGCCTTCATCGTCATGCCCGGCCAGGCTCAGGAGTTCGGGAAACTTTGCCGCCAGTTCCGGCGCCATCGTGCCCGAATCGGCGAGGGTGAACTGGGCGAAACGGCCATCGGACAGCGGCAGCGGCACTGAGAGTGCCTTGCCTACACGCAACGCGGCGCGCAGGTCTGTTTCCAGCGCCGCCTGATCCAGATGCAGGTAGCGGTACGTCGCCAGTGAAGCGGTCGCCTCGCTCGCGGGGCGGGTCTGAATCTCGTTCCAGTAGGTGGTGTTGGCCGATGTCTGGAAGGGCGTGAGCAGGGCGAGGCAGGCAAGTCCTGCGGCGAGCAAATGGCGATCGATCATGAGGTTTCCGAAACGAAGGGCTTAAGGTGGCGCAAGGCGCGCTAACCAGGGAGGCGCATGGTACGGCATGCATGTCGGCCTCCGGGAAAGTGCACGAAACCGGACAGTGGCGTGTCCATTTCCGGACGTTGGAGTGAACAACGTCGTGCCTTTGTGGGGAGCCGCAGGCTGGCGTGGAAATTGCGTGGAGCCGGGAGTTCTTTTCGGTGCGGGGAATCTTCTGCAACGCTCTCAGCCAACTTTCCGGCATGGATGTCACGACCGGGTTTGCCCATCATCCAGGAGGCCTTCTTCACGCCCTGCCGATGAGCTGTGCGGTGCGCTATTGCTCGGTGACGGTGCGGACTTTTTCTTCGGCCGCTTCCAGCGTGTCGATGGATTCGCGGATGCGTGCCAGTGGGCCATCGGCATCGCCGTAAAGCGATGTCTTGATTGCAAGCGCCCGCTCCAGGCTGGTGCGGGCTTCGCTCAATTGCCCCAGCGCAATCTGGCTGAGCCCCAGGCCGCGCAGCACTTCGGCGGTGACGCTGTTTTCCGCGCCGAACACCTTTTCCGCCAACAGCAGGCAGGCGCGTTGTTCCTCGTGAGCGCGCTCGGTCTGGCCGGCATCGAGCAGCCAATTGGCAAGGTTGTGCCGGGTCATGATGGTGTTGGGTGCTTCCGGGCCGCCTTGTTTCAGTGCCTGCTCGTAGGCGAAGCGGTAGTGCGGGCCGGCCTCTTCGACCTTGCCTTGCTGGCGCAACGCGCCGGCGAGATTGCCGTGGATCATCGTCACCATGGACGAGCTTTCGCCAAGCTGACGGACTGCCGGTTCGAGCAGCGCCTTGTAAATCGATTCACCGCCCGCGTAATCGCGTTTTTGCAGGTGGATCACGCCAAGACTCAAGCGCATCGAGAGTACGCGCGGATGGTCGAAGCCGCGTTCCTCGGTGCG
>JAEXRB010000018.1 GCA_023438325.1 Pseudomonadota bacterium
GCTGGGGCGCGACGACGGTGCACGCCGCCAGTTGCGTCAGGCGCTTGAAGAACTCGGCGCGGCCGTCGCATTCGAAGGCGAGCCCGGCAATGCGTCCGATGCGGGCGTGCTGGGTGTATCGCCCAACGTGGTCATCGTGAATCTGGAAGAGGGTGTCGACGACGATTTGGACCATCTTCAGGCCGTGTTCGATGCCCCGGACATCAATGTCGTTTTCAACGATGCCGATGTCAGCCGAACGCTGGAAGGTTGGGATCTGGCGCGCTGGGCTCGCCATCTCGCCGCCAAAGTGCTCGGCAGCGAGGACACCATGCCGCCGCTGCCGGATGGTGCCCAATTGCTGGTTGTGCCCAACGCCTTCATCCCCACGCCCGGGCCGGTTCCCACGCCCGCGCAGCTTGCCCCAGAGCAGACGATGGATGACTTCCTCGGCGAGGCGCTGGGTTTGGCTGACGAAGTCCCGACGGATGCCTTGCCCGAGGTGATCGAGGCCACGCACCCTGTCGAAGAGGCGGGTGAAGCGTCGCAATGGCAGGTCGCAGAAGAGGCTGACATCGCGGTCGACGTGCTGGATATTGATTTTTCTTCACTCGATGGCGCGCTGGATGCAGCCGATGCGCCGGCGCCAGTGCGCTTGGCCTCCACGCCGGAAGCGGTGGAGAGCGACAGTCTTGGCGCACTGATGGCTGACGATCTGTCCGACGATATCGCACGCGCACTCGAAACCGAGCTGGAAGACACTGGGGCGGCGGCAACGGCTGTCATGGCAGCCGTGCCGGCTGCGGACGCCCTGGATCACGCCGGCGGTGATGTTGTGGTCGAGTTCGGTTGGGATTTTGACGAGTTGGCCGATCCTCCCCAATCGATCGGTGAGCACGGCACTCCCGCTGTCGCCGATGCAAGTGAGGCAGCAACGGTATCCGTCACGTCTGCGGACAGCGCCGGGTCGGGTGCTGAAATACCGGCCGAAGGCATCGATGTGGCTGATGATTTTTCCTGGGATGCGCCGGTCGCCGAGATCGTCACCGCCGAAGGTGCTCAGGCCGATGCCGGCGCTCCTGAAGCCACCGCGTTCGAAACGGCCGGATGGGCGCTGGATGACAGCGCTGATGCGCAACCGGATGAAAACAGCCTGCTGGATGCCGATGTTGCCGCGTTGGCGGCACAACTGGAGGCGTTCGAGGCAACCGAGTCAACAGCCGAGCCCGAAGCCGGGCTGGATTTCAGCGGCTGGAATGACGATGTGGCCGCACCCGAGCCAGATGCGCCAGCGTCGCAGCTCGAAGCTTCTGAGTCCGTCGTCACGGCGGCCGCTGACGCCGATGCGAAGGTGTCTTCGCCCTCTTTTGGTGAGCTCTCGTTGGCTGATATGGAGGATGAGGCGCCTGTTTCGGTGGAGCCTGCGTCGGTCGTCAAGGCCAGCTTTGATTTCAGTGGTCTGGATGGCTTGAGCCTTGAGCCAATCGAAAGCGACGATGCGGAAATCGCCGAATCAAAAGGCGCGGCAGCACTAGAGCGGGTCGAACGCAATCCCAGTGCAATGAAGCTCGCCGAGCCCGTTTTCGATGCGCCTGATGCGGCTGCTACCGGCGGAGAAATCATCGACCCGCTGCTGTTGGCCATGGGTTTGGTCGAAGCGCCACCGGGCGTGGAGTCGGAACAACCGGAGCCTGCTTTTGATCAATCTGCGCTGGCCCAGGGCGGAATTGCACACGTTGTCGTGCTTGGCGCCTCCATCGGCGGGCCGGATGCATTGCGGACCTTCCTGGGTGAAATGCCTGCCGACAATCCCGTCGTGTTCCTGCTGGTGCAGCATCTGGAGTCGGGCTATTTCGAGCGGCTTGCACAGCAATTACAGAAATCTTCGCCGTTGCCCGTGAAGGTCGCCAGCGCAGGTGCTGTTGCCGTGCCCGGCGAAGTACTTGTGATACCGGCCAGTGAGCGCGTTACATTGGAAACCGACGGACGCGTGGTATTCGCGCCGCATCCCTCGGTGCCTCATTACACGCCATCCATCGATGACGTGCTGCACGATGTGGCCGATGGATTCGGCCGCCGCGCCACTGCGATCATCTTCAGCGGCATGGCCGGCGATGCCGTCGAGGGCGCGGTATACCTCACCGGCAAGGGCGGCGAAGTCTGGGCGCAGGATGCTTCTTCCTGCGTGGTCAGTTCGATGGTGGACGGCGCCCGTGCCCGCGGGGTAGTCGAATTCACGGGTTCGCCGCGCGAACTTGCGCAGCGTTGCATTGCCCGTTTCATGCGTTGAGTCGAGAGATCATCCGATGAGCAGTCAGCTTTCCCAGGACATTCGAGGCGTCATGATTGGCGTTACCGGGGCGCGTGTGCTGCTGCCCAATGCCACCGTGGCCGAGGTGATCACCTATTCACCTCCCGATCCAGTGGATGGTGCACCGGACTGGATGTTGGGGCGCATTCGTTGGCGCGGTTGGCGTCTGCCGGTGATTTCCTACGCCCGCATGATCGGCTCGGCGCAGGAGGAAGGTGAATTCGGTGCCAAGGTCGTGGTGCTGAAGGCGCTTGGTGGCAACCCGCGCCATTCCTACTTCGCCTTGCTGACGCAAGGCTTCCCGCGTCTGGTTACCGTCTCGCAGGATGCGCTGACGCAGGAGGAGGCCGGCCAGGCCAGCGAAGGTGTGCTGATGCATGTGCGTTTGCGCGATGAAGATGCAGTGATCCCTGATTTGGCCGCGATCGAGGCGCGCCTCGCCGAAATTGATGCGTTGCGGGCAGCTTGATCTACACGACGCGCTGGCGTGATGCCGGCAATCCGCACCGTCGTTCACTGCGTGTGGCCTGCCAGGCGTTCCGCTTGCCATCCTGACGTTGCCTGATGTCGTGCCCGGCAGCTTGATCCAGCCGAGGGCACCTTGACGCTGCTGCCGTGATGCCCCGTATTGCGGGGTAGGTAGTGGCACTTTGTGTGATGTGAGTGATTGCGAGGCCTGCTGCCGGCGCGCTGATTACTTGGCGAAGTCTCCGTACAGCGTCTGCATTGCGGCGAGCAAGGCCAGTCCTGCCGTTTCGGTGCGCAATACGCGCGGGCCGAGTTGCAGGCCGAGGGCGCCGGCGGCGCGCAATTGCGCCAGATCACGTTCGCCCAGTCCGCCTTCCGGGCCGATGACGAAGCAGGCACCGTTGTGCGCAGCCTCCGGTAAATCCCGCAGCGAGGCTTCCGCTTCCGGATCCAGATAGAACAACGGCAATCGTTGCGTCGCCGTATCGTCGCGTGCATCCAGTCCTGACAAGGGGGTGCCACCCAGCCAGTTCGACAGCGTTGCCACGTGCCCAAGTGCAGGCAATCGGGCGCGACCGCTTTGTTCGCAAGCTGAAGCAATGACGCCCTGCCAGTGCGTCCGGCGTTTTTCGCCGCGCTCGGCATCGAGTCGAACTTCGGTGCGCTCGGTAATCAATGGCACGATGCCGCTCACGCCCAGCTCGGTGGCTTTCTGCAGCACGAAGTCCATCTTTTCGCCGCGTGCCACGGCCTGCGCCAGAACCAGTCGCAACGGTGATTCCGTGTTGACCGCACGCGCGGCAAGCACTTCGGCGCGCGCGCTTTTTTTCTCCAGCGACGAAAGTTCGGCGTCGTAGTCGCACCCATCGCCATTGAACAGCACGATGCGCGAGCCAAGGCCGAGCCGCAGCACGCGGGTGAGATGCGCCGTGGCGCTTTCGGAGAGCGGGACGAAGTCACCTGCAGCGAGTGGCGCGTCGATGTAGCAGCGTGTCAGGCGCATGGAAGAACCTCCTCTAGGGCCGCTCGCGTGGCAGTGGCCAGATGGGTGATGTCGTCATCGTGGATGCAGTACGGCGGCATCCAATAAAGCACATCGCCGAGCGGGCGCAGCACCAGACCGTGCTGCAACGCGGCGCGGTAGATGCGCAGGCCGATGCGTTCGCTGGCGGGAAACGGTGTGCGCGTGGCTGGGTCGGCCATCAGCTCGAAGGCGCAGATCATGCCGGTCTGGCGGAAATCAGCGATGTTCGGATGCCGTGCGATATCGCGCCCATGTGTCGCGAGTTTTTCGGCTGTGTCCCGGTTGCGTGCCAGCACGTCATCGCTTGCGAAAATATCGAGCGAGGCTAGTGCGGCCGCGCAGGCGAGCGGATTGCCGCTGTAACTGTGCGAGTGCAGGAACGCACGTTCGCGCGAGTCGTCGAGGAAGGCATCGTAGATCGCCTGCGTCGCCAGCACGGCGGCCAGCGGCATGAAGCCGCCGGTGATGCCTTTGGACAGGCACATCAAATCCGGGGTGATGCCGGCTTGCTCGCATGCGAACAGCGTGCCGGTGCGGCCGAATCCGACCGCGATTTCGTCGGCGATGAGATGAATGCCGTGCACATCGCACAGCTCGCGTGCGCGTCGCAGGTAGGCGGGGTGATGCATGCGCATGCCACCGGCGCACTGCACCAAAGGTTCCACGATCAGCGCGCAGATCGTGTCGCCATGTTCTTCCAGCAGCGCGGCCAGTTCATTGGCGCGGCGCAGTGCGCAGGCTTCGGCATCCTCGCCAGGATGCGCCTCGAAGGCATCGGGGGAAGGCGCGAACAAGGGTTCGAGCAACAGCGGTGCGTAAATGCGCCGGTACAGCGGGATATCGCCCACCGAGAGCGCGCCGAGCGTTTCGCCGTGGTAGCTGTTGGTCAATGTCACGAAGCGGGTGCGGCGCACATCGCCACGGTTCTGGTG
>JAEXRB010000260.1 GCA_023438325.1 Pseudomonadota bacterium
CGGGCGGCACCGCGCGGCATCTCTCGCGCTTCCGTTCCAACGCGCCGATCTACGGCCTTTCGCGCCATGCCCCGGCGCGTCGACGCATGGCGATGATGCGTGGCGTCTACCCGATCGATTTCGACAGCCGCGGCGAACCACCGCGCAAGGCGGCGCGCCACGCCATCGCCGACCTGTTCGCCCAGCACCTGCTGGACGAAGGCGATCGCGTATTGATCACCAGCGGCGACCACATGGAACATCTTGGCACCACCAACACCCTGCGCCTGCTCAAGGTCGGCACTGCCGGCGCGGCCGAAGGGCTTGGGGATTTCTGAGGCCTGCATGCCTGCCGTGCTGACTTCCGATGCCGCCGCCACCGCACTGCGCAGCGGCGGCATCGTCGCCTACCCCACCGAAGCGGTCTGGGGCCTGGGTTGCGATCCGTTCAATGCCGAGGCGGTGCAGCGCCTGCTCGACATCAAGCATCGCCCCGCTGCCAAAGGCATGATCGTGATCGCAGCCGACTTGGCGCAAGCCTTGCCGCATCTTTACTGGGATGAGCTGCCGCCCGCCCGACGCGATGCCATTCTCGCAAGTTGGCCCGGCCCCAATACCTGGTTGATTCCGTGCCGTCCGCAGGTGCCCGAGTGGCTGCGCGGCGAACATGACACCCTCGCCGTGCGCATCACCGACCATCCCATTGCTGCCGCCCTTTGCCGTGCGTTCGGTGGCGTCGTGGTGTCCACCAGTGCCAACCGTGCCGGCGAGCCGCCCGCACGCCAAATCGAAGAATTGCCCACCGATGTGCTGGGTCGGCTCGATGGCTGGATCGCAGGCGATACCAGTGGCCTGGCACAACCTTCGACCATCCGTGACGCCCGCACTGGCGCGATTTTGCGCGGTGGGTGATGCCGCGCTTGATGCGTCGTCTGCAGCCGGCAGCACACCGCGCCAACCGTCACTTGCAAGATATCAGGAGCTGAACAGGCGAGAGGCGAGCAAGATCCGATGCCGTGAAGCCGCAGCCTCTCCTGTGGTCAGAGGGTGACGGGAGCGCTCAAGCCGGAGCTGTCAGACCTTAGCCAGCCCACGACCAGCGAGGCAAGCAATGCACCAAGCGCCCACGAGGCCAAGGCATGGCCGCCGTTTGAAAGCAGGCCTGTGATACCCAGTGCCGCGATGACGGCGATGAGGAAGGCGGCAAATGACGGGAATCTCCGGGGGCGAAAAACCCGGAGTGCCGTGAAGTGGATGGCGAAAGCAACCAGCAAGGCACCAAGCCCGAAGACAACGAGGGCATCCCACAATGCCAGCGGGAACCCCTTGGGCATGGTGAATGCCGCGGTGTACCCAAGGGCGAGGATCGAGATGAAGTACGTCGCAATACCCGAAATTGCGCCCGTCACTACGCTTTTGAACGGAATCTGCATGGTGTCTCCCCTTGGCTCTGACGACATTTCAACCCGTGCTTCCGCCCCCGACTCGATCTTGCTGGATGGATAGCCAGAACGCCGGGGCGAGCACGCCGCCTTGAGGGATGATGGACGGTGCAAGAACGTGACGTAAACCCGTGCGATCAACGCACCCTTGCCGCACTCAAGAGCATATCCGCCGACGCCTCCACCGTATCGCGCAGCGGAAATCCGCCCGCCTGACTCAGCCACAGCCGGATCAGGCCGTTGATCATGCCGTGCATCGCCAGCGCCGCCATGGCGAGGTCGGCGTCGGGGCGAAGCAGCCCGGCATCGCGCGCCTGTTCGAACAAACGCTGGGTGCTTTCGATGAAGAATGCCGAGCGCTGCTGCTCCAGCTCATGCAAAGGCTCCAGCTCGCCGTTCAGTTCGCAGCGGTTGAGGAGAATGTCGCAGGTATTCTGTTGTTCGCCGTCACGCTCGATCTTGCCGATCGAATCCAGCAGGTGGCGGCGCCAGGCATCCAGTGGATCAGCAGGGCGCGCCGCGATGATCTGGTTGATCTGGTCGTACAGTGGCAGCGAAACACGTTCCGACAGCGCCAGCAGCACATCGGTTTTATTCTTGAAATGCCAATAGACCGCGCCACGCGTAAAGTTGGCCCCCTGTGCGATGTCTTCCATGCGGGTGCGGGCCACCCCTTTGTCGCGGAACACCCGCGCGGCGGCGTCCAGGATGGCGTCCCGAGTGAGTTGGGCATCTTGCTTGCTGCGTCTTGCCATGGCCTTGATCGGTGCGAGTGATGACTTGGAAAGAGGAACCAACCATGAATCCGAATGGACTGCATGACATTCCGCACACTTTACATACATCCGTGAATGTATGTAAAGTTCGCCCCTCTTCAGCATCAGCGCACGTTTATGCGCTCACGATGCCCTCGATTTCCTGTTCCGGACCCACGCCGATGACTTCCACCCTCTCCCGCCTCCCCGGCCTTTCCCTCGTGCTTGCCGCAGGGGCAGCGCTCGCGCTCGCCGCGTGCGGTTCCTCCGCCCCGCCGCAGCATCAAATGCCGCCCGCAGAAGTCGTGATCGAAACCGTCGCGCCACGCGATCTGCCGCTGACGCTGGAATACCCGGCGCGCGTGTCGGGGTCGCGCGTGGTGGAAGTGCGAGCCCGCGTCAACGGCGTGGTCACCCAGCGCGCCTATCAAGAAGGCCAGCCGGTCAAGCAGGGCGACCTGCTGTTCCGCATCGAGCCTGACAACTACAAGGCCATCTACGATCAGGCCGCAGCGCAGGTGGCGATCCAGCAGGCCGCGATCCAGCAGGCCCAGACCGACTTCGATCGCGTCAAGGCACTGGTGGCCGAAGGTGCGGTCAGCCAGCGCGAGTTCGACCAGGCCGAGGCCACGTTGGCACAGGCGCGCGCCGGCCTGGCTGCATCTCAGGCCAATCGCACCGCTGCCAATCTCAGCCTTCAATACACCGAAGTGCGCGCGCCGGTGGACGGCATCGCTTCGAAGGAAGCGGTAACCGTCGGAAATCTGGTGAATGGCGGCGCCGGCGCCGGTGGCGACCTGCTCACCACGATCGTGCAGGCCGATCCTGCCTACGTCGAATTTTCGATGACCGAACCGGAATTTCTGCGGTTGCGCGCCCTCACTCAGGACAACGCCGCAAACCTCGAGGTGAATGTGCGCTCCGGCTCGCGCTGCGCCACGTCCGGCCACGTGGACTTCACCGACAGTCAGGTCAGTCCCGCCACCGGCACGGTGCGTGCCCGTGCCGTGTTCGCCAATGCGGATGGCTGCTTGGTCTCCGGTCAGTTCCTGGCCATCGAAGTGAGCGGGCTGTCGATTCCGCAAGCCATCGCCCTGCCCAAGAGTGGCGTGCTGTTTGGCCAGTTCGGGGCGATGGTGTGGGTGATTGGAGAAGATTCCAAAGCCCAGCCGCGACCGATCAAGATCCAGGAAAGCTGGAACGACCACTGGATCGTCTCCGAAGGTGTGATACCGGGCGAACGCGTCGTGGTTGAAGGCATCATGAAGGTGCGTCCCGAGGCAACCGTCAAAACCCTGACACGGGAAGAAGATGCCGCACGCCGTGCCCAGGCATCACAGCAACCGGCAGGTGGTGCGCCCGCCGGAAACGGGGGCTGATCCATGTTTTCCGAATTTTTCATCCGCCGTCCGATCTTCGCGACGGTACTGTCCATTGTCATCGTGTTGATCGGTGCCGGGGCTCTGGTCGGACTGCCGATTTCGCAATATCCGGAAATCCTGCCGCCTCAGATCAGTGTCGACGCCAACTATTCGGGCGCCAGTGCCGAAGTGGTGGCCGACACGGTGGCCGCACCGCTGGAAAACCAGATCAACGGCGCCACCGACATGATCTACATGAACTCGGTCAGCAGTTCGGACGGACGCATGTCGTTGACGGTGACATTTGAAACCGGCACCGACCCTGACGATGCGCTGGTGGAGGTCAACAATCGCATCGCCGCCGCCACGCCAATGCTGCCCGAGCCGGTGCGCCGCCTTGGCGTTACTGCGCGCAAGTCGATGTCGAGCATTCTCGGCGTGGCCGTGATCAAGGCGCCGGATGGCCGCTACGACGAAGTATTCGTCTCCAACTACGCCCTTGTTAACGTGGTGGACGAACTCAAGCGCATCCCCGGCGTGGGCAATGCGCAGTTGTTCGGTCTGAAGTACTACTCGATGCGTGTGTGGCTTGAACCTGAGCGCATGAACGCACTGGGGATCGTGCCTTCGGACATCGCGGCCGCCCTGCGCGACCAGAACAATCAGCTGCCCGCCGGCAAGATCGGTGCCGAACCGCTGGATTCCCCCGTGGGCTTCACCTACACCATGACCACCAAGGGCCGCCTCAACACGCCCGAAGAGTTCGGCCAGGTGGTGATTCGCCGCGACACGGACGGCAGCATCGTGCGTCTTTCCGATGTGGCACGGGTGGAGCTGGGCGCGCAGAACTACAGCTTCTCGGCCCAGCACAACGGCGTGGCTTCGGTGCCGATGGGGCTGTTCCTGCAACCGGGCGCCAATGCACTGGAAACGATGGACGCGGTGAAGGCTCGCCTGGACGAGCTCTCCAAGGG
>JAEXRB010000276.1 GCA_023438325.1 Pseudomonadota bacterium
GGGGCGGATGTTCTGTGAGCAGGCGATGCCGGAGGTCGCATTGCCTTTCCTGCTGCGTGCACGCGCTCAAGGTCTGGATGACGCGCGAATCCACTATTTCACCGGACTCGCCCGGTTGTATTGCGGCCAGCTCGACGCAGCGGAGCAGGATCTGGAGGCCTGTCTGGTGCGCGAGCCGTTGCATGCGGCCTGTCATCGGCGTCTCAGCGTGCTGCGGCGTGCCACGTCGGACGAAAACCATGTGCAGCGTCTGCGCGCCGTGCTGGCGCGCGCGGGTGAGTCGCACCCGGATGCGCCGCCGCTGCTGTACGCCCTGTTCAAGGAGCTGGACGATCTGGATGACCGCGCGGCAGCGTGGGATGCGCTGGAGCGCGGCATGCGCCAGCGCCGTGCGCAGGTGCGTCATGACGCGATGGCGGAGCAGGCGCTGTTCGATCAACTGCATCGAAGCGTGCCGATGGACGGCGCGAACGACGGTGCTTTGGCATCGGGGCCTTCGCCGATCTTCATCATCGGGCAACCGCGATCTGGCACGACCTTGCTGGAGCGCATCCTTTCCGGCTCTCCCGAGGTGGAGGATGCCGGAGAGTTGCGCGACTTCGGCTTCCAGATGCGCCATGCCTGCGATCTGATCGGCCCGCCGCATCCTGATGCGGCACTGATCCGTCATGCTCAGGATGTCGATCATGACGCGCTGGGGCAGCGTTACCTCGCCAGAACGCAGTGGCGCGCTCGGGGCAGGCGTTTTTTCACCGACAAGCTGCCGACAAACTTCCTGCTCGTCGGCAATATCGCGCGGGCCTTGCCGCAGGCGCGTTTCCTGCACATGGTTCGAGATCCCATGGACGTGTGCTTCTCCAATCTCAAGGAACTGTTCGCCGACGCCTATCCGCACAGCTACGATATGCAGGACATGGCGGTGCATTACCGTCGCTATCGCGATTTGATGCCGCGTTGGCATCGCTTGTTTCCCGGCCGTATCCTCGATGTGCAATACGCCGACTTGGTGGTTTCGCCGGAAGCCACCGCACGCCGCGTGCTGGAGTTTTGCGGCATCGACTGGGTGGACGGCATCATGCAGATGGATGCGCGGCAGGGGCGTATCGCCACTGCCAGCAGCGTACAGCTTCGCGAGCCGATCCATGCACGCCATCTCGGTGGCTGGAAGCGCTATGCCGCACAGTTGCATCCATTGTGCGATGCGCTGAGCGATTTCCTTTAGGATCGGCCCTCATTTCTTCCTGTCTGGTTACAAAGCCTCCCCATGTTCGAGATTTCCCCCGCTTTCGCCGTCCCGCTGGTTTTTGCCGTGATGCCGGACTGCGATGCGTTGAACGCAGAGCTTCGCGAGTTGTTTCTGGCACGTTCGCAGGACGACAGTTACAGCCACCCCACGCCGCTGGTTCAGCGCAATGCGGCACTGTTCGAGAGCAATTTCCGCCTTTTTGATTGGCCGCAGGCCAGCGTGCAGAAGCTTCGGACGTTCTGCCTGTCCAATCTCTACCGCGCTGTGGGCGAGTTGAACGGCTACGACATGGAAACCCTCAAGCGTCTTCATGTCGCCACTGAAGCCTGGTTTCACGTGACGCGTCGCGGTGGGTATTTCGGAGCGCACAATCACCCGCTGCATTCGTGGTCTGGCGTGTATTGCGTCAGCCATGGCAGTGATGATCCGGCCAGCGACAGTGGTCGCCTCGTGATGCTCAACCCTTTCGCACTGGGCACCGGTTATATCGACATGGGCTCGGCGCAGTTGAAATTGCCCTACGGCGCAGCACACCGGCGCTACCGACTGGCTCCCGGCCAACTGGTGTTGTTTCCTTCGTGGCTGCAGCACGAAGTGCTGCCATTCGAGGGGGACGAGCCGCGCATCACGGTGGCGTTCAACGCGCGCTTCCAGTTGCAGGGGGTGCAGCGCCCGAACCTGCCCATCGGCTGAACATTTTCGTGCCAACCAGAACTATGACCTCCATATCGAGTGACGAACTGGCCAAGGGCCTGCGCAGGGTGCAAGCCCTTCAGCAACAAGGTGACTTCGACGCTGCCGTCAGGCAGCTTCAGGCTTTGCTGGTTGCCTTCCCTGATGCAGCGCAGCTACACCACGCCATGGCACAGCTGGCTTCGCGCGGGAACCGCAACGATCTGGCGCTGCATCATCTGCACCGAGCCGTCACGCTGTCGCCCGGCGAGGGAAGCATCCAGTTGGCATTCGGTTGCCTGCTTGCCCATGAGGGGCGGTTGCAGGCGGCATTGGAGCCTTTGCGCGAGAGCGTGCGGCTTCTGCCCACGCATCCTGATGCCTTCTATTTTCTTGGAATCACTCTGGCCCGGCTGGGGCGGGATGCAGAAGCGCTGACCACGATGCATCGCGCCTACGCCCTGGCGCCCGGGGCCGGACGCATCCGCAACGCTTTGGCCGAGGCCGAGTTCCGCTCCGGTTTTCCGGAGGATGCGCTGCCCCTCTGGCAAGCCATCCTGGAGGACGCGCCCGACAACCTCGATGCCCGCATGAAGCTGGTCGAAACCTTTAGTCGACTTGGCTTCCATACACGGGCGCACGAGGCGCGTGTGGAAGGTCTGGAGCGAAGCCCGGATGCTGCCGATTTGTGGATGACCTTGGCGCAAGTGCAGGAGGATCAGGGCGACAAGGTGTCAGCGCAGGCGTCCTATGAGCGCGCGTTGTCGTTGCGTCCGGGCTGGGCGTTCCCGCTGGCCGGGGTGCTGGGCTTGTTGCGCGGCAAGGCGCCTGATCGATTTGTAGAGGAAGCCACCACGAAACTGCGTGGGCCGCAGATACCTGATCGTGATCAGGCCTTGATCGGCTACGAACTTGGCAAGGTACTGGATGCGCGAGGCGACTACGCCGGAGCGATGGAAAGCTGGGATCTCGCCAATGCAGCGCGATGCCGGATGGTGGGAGAGTTCGATGCGCGGGCGCTGAGTGAGCGGGTCGAGCACATGTTGGCGTTGTTTGGGAAAGAGGCTTTTCATGCCGCATCGGGCAGTCAGGACATGCGCCCGGTCTTCATTGTCGGCATGCCGCGAAGTGGCACCACGCTGACCGAGCAGATCATCGCAGCACATCCGCAAGCCCACGGCTGCGGTGAATTGCCGGATATCGCACTGATTGCCAAGAATTTACCTTCGCGCAAAGGCGGCGCAAGGCACTGGCCTCACATCATCGACGAAATCGATCCCTCGACGCTGGAATGGGCGATTGCCCGATATCTGGCGGCGGCTACCCGGCATGCGCCTGCCGAAGCAGTTCGGCTGATCGACAAGGCGCCCATGAATTACTACGCGCTGGGCCTGATCGGAATGATGTTCCCGCGTGCGCGTATCGTCTGGTGTCGAAGAGATCCTCGTGATGTGGCTGTTTCCATCTATGGTGAAAACTTCTCGCTGAGCGAGCGTTTCGCCAATCGGATGGATAGCATCGCCCAGTGCATCAATCTGCAAAACCGCCTCATGAAGCACTGGATGGACGTGCTGCCCAATCCCATCCTGACCCTTGACTACGAGGCGCTGGTGGCTGATCCGGAAACCCAGGCTAGGCGTTTGCTGGGGTTCATTGGGTTGGACTGGCATCCGGCCTGTCTGGAGTTTCATGCCAGTGAGCGCGAGGTGCAGACACCCAGTCGCTGGCAAGTCAGGCAGCCAATACATACGCGCTCGATCGGGCGTTGGAAAAATTACGCCAACGCCATGGGGCCACTGCTGGATACGCTGGAGCCCCGGCCTCGCCAGACGCCTGACAATGACGTGTTCGCAGCTGGAGCTGAAAGCGCATGACGGCGGGAATGTCTGCCGAAGGCAGGTCGTCCAGAGGCAGGGCGAAAACCGCCTACGTCTGCACGGAGTGTGGTGCGACTGCCAGCAAATGGCAGGGCCAGTGCCCGGAGTGCGGAGTGTGGAACACGCTCAGCGAATTTGTCGTGGAATCTGCGGCGGGCAGCAAGGCGCGCGGTGCGCGTGCAGGTTATGCGGGTACGGGCGGTGCGGCGAAGGTGACGCGTCTTGCGGACGTGGCACAGGGCGATGAGTCGCGTCAGGCCACCGGTATCAGCGAGCTGGATCGCGTGCTCGGCGGCGGTCTGGTCGAAGGCTCCGTCGTGCTGATCGGCGGCGATCCGGGCATCGGAAAATCCACGTTGTTGCTGCAAGCGCTGGCGGCACTGGAACCGCATGTGCCCGGGTTGTACGTGACCGGCGAAGAAAGTCTCGGGCAGGTCAGCGCGCGTGCGGCGCGATTGGGATTGCAGCTGGGCGGGCTGCGTTGTCTCACCGAAACCTGCATCGAGCGCATCGTGCCCCAATTGGTGCAGGAAAAGCCGCGCCTGCTGGTCATTGACTCCATCCAGACCATGTACTCAGACCAGCTCGCCGCGGCGCCCGGCTCGGTCAGCCAGGTGCGCGAGAGTGCCGCGAAACTGGTGCGCTTTGCCAAGGAGACCGGCACCAGCGTGTTTCTGGTGGGTCATGTCACCAAGGAAGGCGGCATCGCCGGCCCGCGCGTGCTGGAGCACATGGTCGATGCGGTGCTGTATTTCGAGGGCGAGAGCGGCAGCCGTTTCCGCGTGCTGCGTGCCTTCAAGAACCGCTTTGGCGCGGTCAACGAGTTGGGCGTGTTCGCGATGAGCGAGGGCGGCCTGAAGGAAGTGCCGAATCCGTCGGCGATCTTCCTC
>JAEXRB010000306.1 GCA_023438325.1 Pseudomonadota bacterium
GCTTTACACACTGGTTTCGACGGTGCAGCCGCCCGAGTCGGCCTACAGCTACATCTTCGCCAGCAACGCACAGATCCTCGACCACATTCTGGTCAGCGAAGCCGCGTTCGACGCCACCACCGACCTGCGTCTGGAATACGCCCACATCAATGCCGACTACCGCAGGACGGCCGATGGCAACGACACCGGGCACGCGCTGCGGAGTTCCGATCACGACCCGGGCGTGGCCTATTTCCAGATCGAAGGGTTCGGTTTGCCCGATGAGATCTTCCAGGACGGCTTCGAGGACTGATTCGACCAAGAACGGTCGCATCAGGCAAAAAGAAAACCCCCGCTTCGGCGGGGGTTTTCTTTTCCAGGAACAGGATACGGTTCCATCTGCATGGGGCGGCGGTGATGTGGCTGGTTACGTCGCCTGGTCACCACGCCCGATCGCCACTACGCCGGTGCGGCTCATTTCCACGAGTCCCAGCGGGATCATCAGATCCACGAAGGCATCGATCTTGACGGGCGAGCCGGTCAGTTCGAAGGTGAAGCTGGTGTGGGTGATGTCGATGACGCGGGCGCGGAAGACATCGGACAGGCGCAACATTTCCGCGCGTTGTTCGCCCGTGCCTGCCACTTTCACCAGCGCCATTTCGCGCTCGACGCCGGGTTTGTCCACGGAAAGATCCACCACGCGGTGCACCGGCACCAAGCGGCCGAGCTGGGCCTTGATCTGTTCGATGATCTGCGGCGTGCCGGAGGTGACGATGGTGATGCGCGAGGTGTGCTTCTGATGATCGGTTTCGCCCACGGTGAGCGATTCGATGTTGTAGCCGCGACCGGAGAACAGGCCGACCACGCGCGCGAGCGCGCCGACTTCGTTGTCCACCAGTACCGACAGCGTGGCACGCACGGCAGGCGGGGTAACGTCGCTGAGGAAGTAGGCGGAAGCAGGTTGGTTGCTCATGGGGTATCCCGTGGATTTCGTGGTTTCGGGCGTGTTCGTGGGCCAGTGCGGAATGGCGTGATGCTCAGACCATCATCCGGCCGGCTTCGGTCACTTCGGCCTCGGCCGCATCCGGCAGGATCATCTCGAAGTGCGCCGCACCGGAAGGAATCATCGGCAGGCAGTTTTCCAGCTTGTCCACCAGGCAATCGACGATCACCGGGCCGTCGTAGGCGATCATTTCGCGGATGGCGTCATCCAGTTGCGCCGGGTTCGACACGCGGATGCCCTTGCCGCCGTAGGCTTCGGCGAGTTTGACGAAATCCGGCAGGGCCTCCGAATACGAATGTGCGTAGCGTCCGCCATGCAGCAGCTGCTGCCATTGACGCACCATGCCCATGTATTCGTTGTTGAGGATGAAAATCTTGACCGGCAGGCGGTACTGCACCGCCGTGGAGAGTTCCTGCATCGTCATCTGCGCGCTGGCTTCGCCGGCGATGTCGATGACCAGGGCATCGGGATGCGCCACCTGCACGCCGACGGCTGCGGGAATGCCGTAACCCATCGTGCCCAGCCCGCCGGAGGTCATCCAGTGGTTGGGTTCATCGAAGTGGAAATGCTGCGCGGCCCACATCTGGTGCTGGCCGACTTCGGTGGTGATGTAGGTCTTGCGATCGCGGGTGAGCGCGTACAGGCGCTCGATGGCGTATTGCGGCTTGATGGTGTCGTCCGATTGCGCGTAAGCCAGCGAACGGCGTGCGCGCCAGGTGTCGATCTGCGACCACCACGCCTGGCGTGCGGTGGCATCGATTTCGTTCACGCGCGGTGCGATGGCGGCGAGCAGGGCTTCCAGCACGCTGGCGCAGTCGCCCACGATGGGAACATCCACGCGCACCACTTTGTTGATCGAGGATGGGTCGATGTCCACGTGGATCTTGCGCGAGCCGGGCGAAAACGCATCCAGCCGGCCGGTGCAGCGGTCGTCGAAACGCGCGCCCAGGTTGATCATCACATCGCACTGGTTCATCACCAGGTTGGCCTGATAGGTGCCGTGCATGCCGAGCATGCCGAGCCACTGCGGATCGCTGGCGGGGAAGGCGCCCAGGCCCATCAAGGTGGAAGTGACGGGAAAGCCGGTCAGCTTCGCCAGTTCGCGCAACAGTTGCGAGGCGCGCGGGCCGGCATTGATGATGCCGCCACCGGTGTAGAACACCGGGCGCTTGGCCGAAAGGATCAGCTCCGCCGCTTGTGCGATGCGGGCCGGATCGCCTTCGGTCTGTGGTTGATAGGTGGGATGCACCAGTTCGGTTTTCGGGCCGACATAGTGGCCGCGCTTGAATTGCACGTCTTTCGGAATATCCACCACCACCGGGCCGGGGCGGCCGCTGGTGGCGATGTGGAACGCGTCATGCAGCACGCGGGCCAGTTCGTTGACGTCGCGCACGAGGAAGTTGTGCTTGGTGCAGGCGCGCGTCACGCCCACGGTGTCGCATTCCTGAAAGGCATCGGTGCCGATCAGGTGGGTCGGCACTTGTCCGGTGATGCAGACCAGCGGAATCGAATCCATCATCGCGTCGGCCAAGCCGGTGACGGCGTTGGTGGCGCCGGGGCCGGAGGTCACCAGCAACACGCCGGCCTTGCCGGTGGATCGCGCATAACCTTCGGCGGCGTGCGCCGCGCCCTGTTCGTGGCGGACGAGGATGTGTTCCACCACGTCCTGCTGGAAAATCGCATCGTAGATCGGCAGTACCGCGCCACCGGGGTAGCCGAAGATGTGCCTGACGCCTTGATCCTGAAGTGCGCGGACAACGATTTCGGCGCCGGTAGGTTGCTGGTCTGACATCGGGGAAGCTGCCTGAGAGACGAAAGGGAACGTCGCGGCGCTCGGCCGCGACGGCGTTGCGCCCGATCATACACTTTTGCGGCAGTGCGTCACGCCTGGTTCCTAGTCCATGCGCGGGATGTGTGCCGGGATTTGCGCACAGCAGCAGAAATCGGCGTCACGCCTGATGACGCATCATTCGATGCTGACCCGGCCCCGGCCATCCACCTGCTCGAAGACGAAGCGATACACCAGACTCACCGGCTGGGGAATTTCCTGAGTGCCGGCGAAGCCGCAGCCCATACCTGGCGTGCTGCCCTCGGGGAATACGCAGCGGAAAGCCGGCTCGAAGCGCCATTGCATCGTCGCGTGGGCGGCTGCATCGAAGAACGCACTTTCCACGTCCATGCCCGAGGCGCAATCGGGGCCTTCGTCCACCGGCGCGGCGTCGAACACGTCGCCGTGTTCGTCGATGGAAAGCCGGACGCAGACGGTTTGCGGTGGCAGCCGCCGCGCGAGCTGGGCCTCGGGATAGCCCGGGGGCGCGTTGCCGGCAGCAGGCAGAGGTGGCTGGAAACTTTCGTTCTCGGCCAGGCTGAGGCGCGTGGCGGGCACCACGGCCGAGTTCACTTCGGAAAACCCCACCTGACCGTTGCGCGAGTCATCAACTGGTGTTCGCGTGGGCGACGAGCACGCGGCGATACCCAACATCAGCGGCACTGCAGTCCATGGCTTCATGCGAGGGTTTCCTTTTCCTGAGAGGTGTTGACGGAATCATCTTCGATGCCGACGCTGCCCGGCGGCGCGTTGTAGGTGGCCGTATCGAGCAACCCTTCTTCGCGTGCCACGAGGACAGGCACCAGCATCTGGCCGGTGACGTTGGTCATGGTGCGCATCATGTCCAGGATGCGATCGATGGCGACGAGATAGCCCAATCCTTCCAGTGGCAGGCCGGCGGCGCCCAGTACCACCGTGGCCATCACGATGGCCGTGCCGGGCACGCCCGCAGTGCCGAAGCTGCCGAGCACCGAGGCCAGCAGGATGGCGAAATACTGCGCGGCAGAAAGCTCGATGCCGTAGTACTGCGCAATGAACACCGAGGCGATGGCCGGATAGATGGCGCCGCAGCCATCCATCTTGATGCTGGCGCCGAGCGGCACCGCGAACGCGGCGTAATCGCGGTTCACGCCAAGGTTTTGCGTGACGCAGCGCAACGCCACCGGCATCGAGGCAAAACTCGATGAGCTGACGAAGGCCACTTGCATGCCGGCCGCCGCGCCCTTGAAGAATCGCCAGGGGTTCAGGCCGTGCAGTGCCAGCAAACCGCCGTAGGTGAGCACGATGTGCGCGGCGCAGGCCACGTACAGGGCGATCACGAAGTTGCCGAGCGGCAGGAGTTTTTCGAACCCGTACGTGCCCACCAGCGCGGCGATCAGGCCGAAGGTGCCGAGTGGCGTCATCTCCAGCACCCAGCGGGTGATCTGCATCATCGCGGCGCTGGCTTCGCTGGCGAGCGCACGCAGCTTTTCCGCCTTCGGGCCCAGCTTGACCAGCGCCGCGCCGATCAGGGCGGCGAAGAACAGCACTTGCAGGATTCGACCTTCGGCGAGTGCGCCAAAGGGATTGGCCGGCACGATATCCAGCAGCACTTGCACCGGGCCTGGAACCTGGCGCGGAACATAGTTTTCCGCCGCCACCAATCCTTCCACGCCACGGCCAGGTTGCAGTAGCCAGGCCATTCCCAATCCCACGCCCACGGCACAAATGGCGGTGAGCGCGAACCAGAGAAACGTCTTGCCGCCCAGCGCGGCGATGCTGCGCTGCCCATGCAGCCGGCCCACGGCATCGATCACGGCAAAGAACACCAGAGGCACGGCGATCATCCGGATCAGCGTGATGTAGAGCGTGCCCAGCGGCTGGAACCAGGTTCCGGCCGGCTCGCCCACCAGCCAGCCCACCAGAGCACCGAGCACGAACGCGCCCATGACGCGCTGCCAGAACGGAATCCGGAACCACCACGCGACCGATGCGCCCACGACTTCTTTCCGCGAAATGAAGAGGCTCAACGATACCCCATCGCGAGGACGCCAACGCGCGAGGGTCGGTACCGGCGTCGCTGCGATGTGAGCGCCAGTCAGGGGGGAGCGCATCGGGTTCTTCAATCCGGGAAGGACGTGATGATCCTCCCCGATTCGGTTCTGCGCGTAAGTAAGCAGTGCCCCGGTTTTTTCCGCATGCGGGATGACCGGGGCACATACATGAAGCAGATCACGCAGCAAAAAACAGGGAGCGCCAATGAACAAATCGTGTGGAAAGAAACATCCTGCATTCGTGCCCGAGTGCCGGGCCACGGGCAGCATCGAGCGTGAATCAGGTCATCCGGGAAATGCGGTGATGATTCGGCCACGCCGGTCTTCATCGCTCGCCCCGATGTGCCTGGCACTGCTCGCAGCAATCGGCTTGGGTGCCCATGGCACCCAGGCACGTGCGAGCGGAGGCGGAGAGTTGTGCTCGCCCGGCACGCAGGGAAATCTGGAAGTTGAGTTCATCAACAACGCCAGCCAGCCCGTCAGCTTCCATTGGATGCAGTTTGACTGCACGGAGGGCGGTGGTCCGGTGTTGGCGCCCGGACAACGGGAGAAGGGCATCACCCATCCCGGCCACATCTTTCGGGTGCGTGGTGCGGGCGAGCAGGCCCTGCGCCATTTCGTCGCATCGGAGGACAACCTCGCCTTCGTGGTGGACGATGCCCTGATCGCCCACGTGGCCGAGCAGGGCGAGCCCTACACCGAAGGCAGCTGCTCGCCCAGAACCCAAGGCCGTTTCAAGGTCGAGTTCGTCAACCTGCTCAACGAGCCGATCTCGATGCAATGGATCGGTTTCGACTGCCAGGTCAATGTGCTCCGCAAGATTCCCGCCAAGGGTCGAACCGAGGAAACCACCTTTCCTGGCCACGTGTTCCGGTTCGTCGATTCGACCGGGCGCCAGCTGCGGTCGGTCGACGTGGCCACCGATGAGTTGGTCTACCTCATCTCCGAGCACTGATCGAAAGCCCGCGGCGCAGGCATGACCGGTTGCGGACGATGATCCTTTCCGTCGGCATGTTGCGCGTAAGAAGGCGAGGCCGGTCCCGATGGCCGGACTCCCCTCGTAGGGGGTTTATGCCTGGTCAGCTTCAGATCTGCGGCGACCGACAGGCTCGCTCGGGTCAAAGCAATCATCCGATCCGGATTCTGGAGAAAGACCGGCAGGGCTTGAGGAACAAACTGCGATCTCGGTCGTGATGGCCTTGGTCACCTTTCCAATCAATTCAAATGAAAATCAAATGATCAATGCCAACATGAAGTTCGCACTCGTGGTTCCGCTTCTGATCGGTGCCGCTTACTCACCAACCGCTGCCGCACAGTCGGGCGTCATCGAATCGGACCAGTTTTTCATCCAGATCATCAAGGATTTCGATTACGTCTGGGATGACAGAGGCTCTGGCGCCAAGCGCGATGTGACCATCCTGCGCCCCAAGGCGCCGGCCGGCTTTTTCACCGTGGGGCATGTTGCCGTCCCGCGCTATCAGATCGAAGGACGGCGGACGCCGTTCACGGTCGTGATCAAGCCGAAGCCGGGATTCGAACGGCTGCTCGCTGCGCCCACTCGCTTTGAATGGGTCTACGACGACGCGGGTACCGGCGCCGATCGTGACCTCGCCATCTATGCCGCCGAGTGTCCCAGCGGCTTCGTCGCCTTGGGCGCGATCTCCACGCCTGGCGGTACGGACAATCCCTCCGATCCATCCTTCCGCTGCGTCAGCCGTTCGGTGGTGATGCGCGCGCAATGGGACCAGACATCGATCTGGGACGACGCCGGATCCGGCGGCGACCATGATGTCGGACTGTGGCGCACCACGTACAAGGGGCCGCGCACGCCCAACTCCTTCGTGATGCTCAGCAACGGTTTCTGGCCGAACAAGGATGGAACTCCGGATATCAATGATGCCTGGGCCTTTTCGTTTTCGTTCAACAATATGAAGAATCCGTTTGGTGACCTGCCCAAGGATGTGGTCTCCCAGATCGACAGGCCGAAGTTGACGGGTCCGAGATGGGAGGGCGGGTCTGGCAAGCACACGATCTCACGGAAGTACGAGGTGCCGTTTTTCGTCGTGGACGACCCTATGTACGACTACGTCGAGCAATGGCTGAACTCGCCGACCTACACGATCAATCGCACGGTCTCGTATGTCCTCGTTGACGACTACGACAACACCGGCTGCGCCGTGCGCGGAACGGAAGCGGATGAGTTCAGCGTCAGCATGGAGGTGGGTATTGAAAAAGAAAGCAATTGGTCCGCCTCCTTCGGGTCGAGCGTTTCGGCCAGCGTGGGCGTTGAGCTGTCCCTGAAGCCCATCGGCATCGGCGGTTCGGCGACGGCATCGGTCACTGCCGAGTACAGCAGTTCCTTCGGCTTTGGTGGGGCGAGCACGACCATCAATTCCCGGACGATCACCAAAACGCACAAGGTCCCCAAGGGAACCTATGCGGCGCTGTTCCAGCGCAAGAGCACCTATGAGGTGTTCCGCGCCGACGGAACCAAGGTCGAGGGCGGTGCCACTTCATATGGCGACGAAAACCATGTGTTCGAAGGCTGGTCGCCGCCCGGCTGGAATGCCAACAATCCCTGCGGCACCGCGTTCGCAGGCGGATTCCCGCTTCAGGGCGGCACGGCCGTGGTTCGCGGCCAGCGCTATACCTCGAACAGCGGCGCTCACTACATGGAGTTCCAGGCCGATGGCAATCTGGCCGTCTACGACGCTGCCGGCAGCTATGTCTGGGGACTCAACGCGGTGATTGGCGACAAATACAAGGAAATCAAGACGGTCGTCATGCAAAGCGATGGCAACCTGGTCGCCCGAGGCGATGGCGATGCCTTCATCTGGTCCGCCTTTTCGGTTGTGCAGCCATCCGGAACGCGGCTCGATCTCGCGCCGAACGGCGCACTGCAGATTGTCCATCCGGACGGCAAGATCGCCTGGTCGTCCATCCCGTAAGGGGCCTCGGAACGCGGGGCGGCCGGAATGAAGG
>JAEXRB010000307.1 GCA_023438325.1 Pseudomonadota bacterium
GGTTCTGGGTTTCGCCCCCATCGAACACCACTACCATGTCGCCGGGTTTGAGCGGTACGCCATCGGGAGCAAACTCGGTGATGTTGAGATTCCAGACATTGGGAATCGATGGTGGCGCCACCTGTTCGCTGCTGCGTGCGAACACCTCGCCATCCAGTCGCAGCGACTGCGCACCCGCCAGTGCCGGCAACAGGGCGAAGATCAGGCATGCACGCTTCATGGTGCCGCTCCCGCCACGACATCGCCTGCCGGCTCGGATGCCTCCACCCGCACGCTCATGCCCGAGAGCAGGCGTGACGACAGCGCCGCGTCGTCGAGCACGATGTCCACCTCGAAATATCGCCCGTCACCCCACTCGGCTTTCGGCTCCGGCGCACCACTGATGCGCTCGATGCGCCCGCGTGCCACGACATCGGCAAACGCATCGAAATAAAGCGTCACCGCTTGTCCGATCGACAAATGCATGCGCTCTGGCTCCAGAGCGAAGGCGCGCACGCCCATCGCGCCCTGGCCTGCCACCTCACCAATCTGCTGGCCCGAATACGCCGAGACGCCTTCCGCATAGCGCTGGCCCTGGCGTGGATCAAATCCATGCCGCACCGTGCCTTTTCGCGTGGCGCGCTGCTCGGCGGCCTTGATGCGCAACTGATGAAAGCTCAGCTGCGCTTCCAACTTGCGAAACTCCAGCGCCGCATCGGCACGCCGCCGCGCCACGGCCGCCTCGGCAGCCGTCAGTTCCTCGGCTTTGAGATCATGCTCGCGCTTGGTGCGTTCGTATTCACCGGCATAGCGATCCGAATCGAGTGCTGAAAGGTGATGGCGCGGAATCTGCGCATCCACCTGCGCCTTGTCGCGCACCGCGCGGGCCTGCGTCAGCGCGATCTTCGCATCGATCACCTTGACCTCCAGCTCGGCCAGATCCTTGTCGCGGCGCGCCTGTGCCTGTTCGATCTGGCCTTCCATATCTTGCGCCTGCGCCAATGATTGGCCCGGATCGATGCGCACCAGCACGTCACCCGGTTTCACCGTGGTGCCCTCGGGTGCCAGATAGCGCAGCACCACTGGCGAAGAATCGGAGGGCGGCACGAAGATGGCCTCGGCATCCAGCGTGCGAACCTGTCCGGTGAGCATCGGCGATGCAGCCAACACCGGCAGCGCCAGACATGCCAGCAGCGCCACGATCATGCGCGCAGGCCACAGCCCGCAGGATTCCAGCTCAGGCCGCCGAATCATGCTCGATCCTCCCGTCGCGCAGCCGAACCTGTCGCGGCGCGTTGGCCGCGACCTCGTTGTCGGGTGTGACCATCACTACCGTCTGGCCATCGCGGTGCACCTCGCCGATCAGCGCCAGCACCTCCTGCGCGCTGCGCGAATCCAGATTGCCGGTGGGTTCGTCGGCGAGCAGCAATGCCGGTTTCATCACCAGGGCGCGTGCGATCGCGGCGCGTTGCATCTGCCCGCCGGAAAGCTGGCCCGGGCGATGATCCAGGCGCTCGCCCAGGCCCACACGGCACAGCAATTCACGCGCCCGATCCGGTGTTTCAGGATCAGGCGCGTCGGAAAACCGCAGCGGCAGCAACACGTTTTCCAGCACCGTCAGACGCGGCAACAAGTGAAAACTCTGGAACACGAATCCGATGCGCCGGTTGCGCACCACACTGGCGGCCGTGTCGTCGAGCGACTTCACCTCGATGCCATCGAGGCGATAGCTGCCCGCATCCGGCCGATCCAGACAGCCCAGCACATTGAGCAAGGTGGATTTTCCCGAACCCGATGGCCCGGTGAGCGCGACGAACTCGCCCGCGCCGATGCCAAGATTCACGCCATCCAGTGCGCGCACGGTCTGGCCGCTCATTTTGTAGTGACGGGATACCGCATTCAGTTCGATCATGAAAACGCTGGCGTGTGTGGCGGGCGAGATGGGGCAACAGACCGGCTGGTCCGGCGGCAAGTTCCATTCAGGATGCTACCTGCTCACCCTTCGCACTCGCCACCGATACCGAGCCCGCCCGGGATATGACGCCACAGGCACCTCTGCCTACTGCGTTTCGGGCCTACGTCGGTGCCAGCCGACGCTCGGACGGCGGGCAAGTACAACCACGCTCACTCGTCGCGCGTGACTCGCAGCACTTCATCGGCGCTGGTGATGCCGGCGATGACCTTGTTCCAGCCGTCCTCCAGCATCGCGGGTGTGCTCTTGCGGGCGTGGCGCAGGAGGTCGGCTTCGGAAGCGCCTTCGTGGATCAAGCGACGCAGGGTTTCATCGATGACGATCAGTTCGTAGAGGCCGGTGCGGCCCTTGTAGCCGGCGTTGCGGCCGCTGGCTTCGGGGCCGGGGCGGTAAAAGCGCAGGTTCGGATCAAAGGGTTTGCCGAAGGCGGCGCATTCGGCTTCGCCGGGCACGTAGCTTTCGCGCGTGGCCGGGTCGAGCACGCGCACCAGGCGCTGGGCCAGCACGCCGAGCAATGAGGAAGAAAGCAGGAACGGCTCGATGCCCATGTCGTGCAAACGCGTGACCGCACCAACGGCACTGTTGGTATGCAGGGTGGACAGCACGAGGTGACCGGTGAGCGAAGCCTGCACCGCGATTTCGGCGGTTTCCAGATCGCGGATTTCGCCGACCATGACCACGTCCGGGTCCTGGCGCAGGATGGCGCGCAGGCCACGGGCGAAGGTCATGTCCACGCGCGCGTTCACTTGTGTCTGGCCGACGCCATCGAGGTAATACTCGATCGGGTCTTCAACGGTCAGGATGTTGCGGGTGGCATCGTTGAGACGCGTGAGTGCGGCGTAAAGCGTGGTCGTCTTGCCCGAACCCGTGGGGCCGGTGACGAGCAGGATGCCGTGCGGGCGATGGATGAGCTGGTCGATGCGTGAGGCGGTAGCCGCATCCATGCCCAGTTGCGATACATCAAGGCGACCGGCCTGTTTGTCGAGCAGGCGCAGCACGACGCGCTCGCCGTGGCCGGCGGGAATCGTGGAAACACGCACATCGACCGGGCGGCCAGCGATGCGCAAGCCGATGCGGCCATCCTGCGGCAGGCGCTTTTCGGCAATGTCGAGCTTGGCCATCACCTTGATGCGGCTGACCACGGGTGCGGCGACGGCCTTTTTCGGTGCCAGCACTTCGCGCAATACGCCATCGACACGAAAACGCACCACGAGGCGGTTCTCGAACGGTTCGATGTGGATGTCCGAGGCGTTCTCGCGCACCGCCTCGGTGAGCAGGGCGTTGATGAGGCGGATGATCGGCGCGTCGTCCTCGCTTTCCAGAAGGTCGGTGGGCTCGGGCAATGCATCGGCGATCTGGGCGAGATCGAGCGCATCGTCCATGTCGGCGGCCACGGTGAGTGCATCATCCGAACCGCCTTCGTAAAGGCCACGCAGCAATCGCTCGTAAGCATCGGCATCGAGGCGTTCGAGTTTCAGCGGGCGGCGCGCGTGACGGCGCAGTTCGGCCAGCACTTCGGGTTTGACACCGGGACGGCACGCCACGCGCGCGATGTCGGTCTCGAACGCGGTGATGGTGGCGCCATGACGACGGGCGAAGCCGAAGCCGGGGCGCGCGGGCGCGGCGTCTGTCACGTCACTCCACCTTGTCCGAGACAGCAGGATCGATCGGCGGCGGATTGCGGAACAGATCGGCGGGCGGCGCGGTGAAGTCTTCCAGCGCAGGCAGCAGCGGCTGCTTGTCACCGCGATAACGCAATTCCTTGTTCTCGCGCATGCGCAGTTGTTCGGCGCGCAGGAAATTGTATTTCTCGCTGGAAACGGCGGCTTCGGTTGCGGCATCGCGCATGATGATCGGGCGCAGGAAGATCATCAGGTTGCGCTTCTTGCGCTGCGCGTTGCGGCTCTTGAACAGGTGGCCGAGCACCGGGATGCGGCTGACGCCGGGCACGCCCTGCATGCTCTCGCGGGTTTCTTCTTCCTTCAGCCCGCCCAGCACCAGCAGGCCGCCATCGGGCACCAGCACCGAGGTGGTGAGTTCACGCTTGTTGGTGATGAGGTCCACCGCGCCGGACACGGTACTGGCGATGGCCGAGACTTCCTGCTTGATCTCAAGGCGCACCGCCGTGCCCTCGTTGATGTGCGGGGTGACGGTGAGGATCAGGCCCACGTCCTTGCGTTCCACGGTCTGGAACGGGTTGGTCGGCTGGCTGCTGGTGCCGCCGGTATTGGTGTACTGACCGGTGAGGAACGGGACTTCCTGCACCACCTTGAACTGCGCCTCGGTGTTGTCCAGCGTGACCACGGACGGGTTGGACAGCACGTTGGCGCGGCCATCGCCGCGCAGCGCCTTCACCAGCGCGCCGATCTGGAACAGGTTGATTTCCTTGCCATCGGGGCCGGGCACGGTAACGCGGCCGCCGACCCAGCCCATGTTCAGACCGCCACTGCCGCCGAGTGCGCCCAGCGGATCGGTCATGGCACCGATGATGCTGCCCAGGCCGCCGGTACCGGGGAAATTGGAACCACCGATGTAGCCGCGTTCGCCATCGAAATTGGTGCTCTGCCACTGCACGCCCAATTCGTCGGCCAGTTCGTCGGTGACTTCGGCGATGATCGCTTCCACCAGCACCTGCGCGCGGCGCACATCGAGCTGGCGCACCACGGCGGAAAGATCGCGGAACACGGCCGGCGCGGCGGTGATGACCAGCGCATTGGTTTCGGCATGGGCCTGGATGGTCGCGGTTTTGGCACCCTCGCCACCGGCATGGCCGGTGAGCGTGCCGGCCACGCTTTCGAGAATCGGCATCAGATCTTCGGCGCGGGCATTGCTGAGGTAGATGACCTGGGTGTTCTCACCACCATCCAGCGGCGTATCCAGATGCGCGACCAGACTGCGCAAACGCAGCCGATTGGCGCGATCACCCGACAGCAGAATGGAATTGGTGCGTTCGTCGGCGATGAGTTTGGGCGAGGTGGCACCCGCCGCACCGCCCGCACTGCCATCCAGCGTGGTCAGCGTGCGTGCCACTTCGGCGGCGCTGGCATGACGCAGCGGAATGACTTCCACCTCGGCATCGGAAGCCGTATCCATGCGGCGGATGAGCTGCATCAGGCGCTCGACGTTGCCGGCGCGATCACTGATGAGGATGGAGTTGTTGCCGGGATTGGCGGTGAAGGTGGCCTGCTGCGGGGCGAGCGGATGCAACAGTTTCACGACATCCTCGGCGGAAACGTGCTGGAGCGGAATCAGGCGCGTGACCAGCGCATCCGGGCCACCGCCGCCATTGCCGACGCTGCCATCCTGCGCGGCTACGGCATCGGGCACGATTTTGATCATGTTGCCGGCGGATACCGCCGCAAACCCGTGCACGCGCAGCACCGAAAGAAAGGTTTCGTAGATTTCCGCCGGCGTTTGCGGCTTGGCCGAAATCACCGTGACTCGGCCTTCCACACGCGGATCGAGGATGAAACTCTTGCCGGTGATCTCGCTCACCGTCTGCACCAGCACGCCGATGTCGGCAGCGCGCAGGTTGAGGGTGTGGCGGCCATCGGCAGTGGCGGTGCTGGCGGCTCCGGCTTGCTCCACCGGCACCACGCCGGGCGGATTCTGCGCGTGAAGCGGCAAGGCAAGGGCGGCCAGCACGGCGCAGGCAAGAACTCGGGCAGCGGGGGATGAGCGCATGGTGTCAGTGGTTCCGGAACGATGGGGCACGAGCGTTCACGCTCACATGCCGAGGCGGAGTTTGATGGTCTTGCCGTCACGCTCCACGTCGATCTGCACCTGCCGGGCGTCGCGCAGGCTGGAAAGCAGTTCGGCCTGGCGCGCAGGGCTGTCGAGCGGGATGCCGTTCACCGACGTGACGATGTCACTGGGTTTCAGGCCGGCTTTTTCGAGGATGTCCGAATCACGCCCGGCACTGACTCGCACGCCACGCATGCGGCCATTGACGAAGGCCGGCAT
>JAEXRB010000319.1 GCA_023438325.1 Pseudomonadota bacterium
CCGGCAAGGCCAAGTCGCAAATCTGTCAGGCCTGCCACGGCGCCGACGGCAATGGCATCGGTGATCCGCAGTATCCGCTGATTGCCGGCCAGTACGCCGACTACCTTGCCAAGGCGTTGCGCGACTACAAATCCGGCGTGCGCAACAACGCCATCATGCAGGGTTTCGCCAGCACCCTGAGCGAAGACGACATCGTCAACCTCGCCGCGTTCTTCGCCAGCCAGCCCTCCAAGATGCGCGATCTCAGCGGCATCAACTGATCGGTTTTCCACATTCGTGCTGCGCAACGATCCCGGCCCCGGCCGGGATCGTCGTATCCGGAAGTTGCTTTGCCATGTGACACCCACGCCATTGGCGCATGAACTCATGCCGTGCGCTGCATCCGTGCCTCACACGCTCCGCTAGAATGACGCGATGACCACGCCCTTGCCTTATGACTCGACCCGCCTTTCGCAGTGCTGCGCCGAATTGATCGCCAACACTGCCGAACTGGCGCATGCCGGCCTCACCCCGGCCACCAGCAGCAATTTCTCGATGCGCCTGGATGATCGCCACGCAGCGATCACCGTTTCCGGGCGCGACAAGGGCAAACTCACCCAGGATGATTTCCTCGTGGTGGATTTCGCCGGGCTGCCCGTCGCCACTGACAAGCGCCCGTCCGCCGAAACCCTGCTGCACACCCAGATCTACCGCCGCTTTCCCGACATCGGCTGCGTGCTGCATACCCATTCGCGCCATCAGACCGTGGCCTCGCGCTTCTTCGCCCCGCAAGGCCATATCCGCCTGGAAGGCTACGAGCTTTTGAAGGCCTTTCGCGGCAACGCCACCCACGAGATGGCGATCGAACTTCCGGTGCTGCCCAACAATCAGGACATTCCCGTGCTCGCCGCACACGTGGATGCCCTGCTCGATGCCGGCCCGCTCTGGGGCTACCTGATCGATGGCCACGGCCTCTACGCTTGGGGCGTGGACATGGCCGAAGCACGCCGCCATCTGGAAGCCTTCGAGTTTCTCATTGCCTGCGAGCTTGATCTGAGGAGATTGGCCAAGTGACCCGCCTTCGCATCTTTTCCGAAAACCAGCCGGCACAGCCGGAGCTGATCAGCCAGCATCACGACGACATCGCGCGCGAACTTGGCAGCATCGGCGTGCGCTTCGAGCAGTGGGAGGCCAGCCAGCCGGTGGCGCCCGGCGCATCGTCCGACGAGGTGTTCGCCGCCTACCGCGCCGACATCGACCGCCTCGTGGCCGAAAACGGCTTCAAGAGCGTGGACGTGGTCTCGATCGCGCCGGACAACCCGCAACGCGAAGTCTTGCGCGGCAAATTCCTCGAAGAACACTTCCACAAGGAAGACGAAGTGCGCTTCTTCGTCGCAGGCTCCGGCCTTTTCACCCTGCATGTGGGCGACAAGGTCTACGAAATCCTGTGCGAGCAAGGCGATTTGATCGGCGTACCGGACAGCACCACGCATTGGTTCGACATGGGCCCGGAGCCGTTCTTCGTCGCCATCCGCTTTTTCACCGAGCCCGATGGATGGGTCGGGCACTTCACCGGCAGCGACATCGCGCAGCGCTTCCCGCGCTACGAAACCGGTGAAGCCGCATGAAGCGCGTCATCGTCACCGACATCGAAGGCACCACCAGCAGCATCGCTTTCGTCAAGGACGTGCTGTTTCCCTACGCACGCGCTGCACTGCCGACCTTCGTGCGCGAACGCGGGCACGAGCCGGATGTCCGCCACTGGCTTGATTCGGCTGCCATGGATGCCGGCGGCATCTGCCAGGACGAGGTTCTGGCCGAGGTGCTGCAAGGCTGGATCGACGCCGATCGCAAGCACACCGCATTGAAAGCCCTGCAAGGCATGATCTGGGAAGCGGGCTATCGCGATGGCGATTATCGCGCCCACATGCACCCCGATGCCGCGCCCGCATTGCGGCAATGGCACGCGGCGGGACACCCCCTGTACGTGTATTCGTCAGGTTCGGTGCCGGCGCAGAAGCTGTTTTTCGGTTACAGCGAAGCCGGCGATCTCACACCACTGATTGCCGACTGGTTCGACACCCGCATCGGCGGCAAGCGCGAAGCTGACAGCTATCGCGCCATCGCACGCCAGATCGGGCGCGAACCATCGGAGATCCTGTTCCTTTCCGACGTGGTGGAAGAACTCGACGCCGCACGCGAGGCCGGTTTCGGCACCGTGCTGCTGGATCGGCGCGAGGATTACCCCACGCCGCGCGTAGGCGAGGCCACGCACGGCCATCGTCGGATCGAATCCTTCGAGCAGATCGACCCGAACGCATCATGACCGCGTTCTGGCCGCTGCTGCGCGATGGGCTGCGGTTGGCATTTCTGCTTGCACCAAAGAGGGTGTCGATCACGCGGAGCTACGCACCGCTGCTGGCACTGGCCACGTTGCAAGCACTGGCGGCACTGCCTTCGGCCTGGATTGGCACCCAGGCGCCACGCAGCTTCGACCCGAACGGCCTCATCAGCCTGCTCGCCTTGCTCGCCGTATCGCTGCTCGCCGCCGCCGCGATGGCGCGACTGGTGCAACGCCCGCGGTTGGCGCTCACCATCGCGGCGTGGCTGATGGCCGCCGGAATCATGCAGGGCCTGCTGTACGCCATATTTCTGTGGCGCCATGCAGACGGCGATACATCGATGCTCTGCGGATTGTTCGGCCTGCTCTGGCAGTTGGCGATCTGCACTCGGCTGGCGCTGTTTCTGGCACCCAATATCGGTCGCGCCTTCGCCGCTGCCGCCACAGCGTTCTTGATCGGCGCCCTGCCGTGGATGGCAGTGGACGCTCCGAAGTTCATCCATACCGATTGGGCCGCTCTCTACGAAGAAGAATGGGCCGACGAGGGCACGCTGGCCCGCGCCTCATCCGAACTTTCCGCCCCCGAAGCCACCTTCTACGCCCAGCCCGCGCTGCTCGATGCCGCGCTCCACGCACTGGCACCGCAGCGCCCCCATCACATCGACATGTACGTGCTCGGATTCGGCGGCGATGCCGACGAAGGCGCATTCCGCAACGAGGTGGATTTCCTGCCCGCACTCGCCTCCGGCCGGCTGGATGCCGAAGGCCGCACCCTGCGCCTGGTGAACCACGCCGGCAGTGCCTCCGATGTTCCACTGGCCACCGTCACCAACCTCGAACGCGCACTGGCCGGCATCGGCGAACGCATGGATCGGCGCGAGGACATCCTGTTCCTCTATCTCACCAGCCACGGCGACGAGGACCATACGCTTTACGTCAACCAACCGCCCTTGCCGTTGCGCCAGCTCACCCCGCAAAGCCTGCGCAATGCACTGGATGCCGCCGATATCCGCTGGCGCGTGATCGTGGTTTCGGCGTGTTATTCGGGCGGCTACATCGATGCGCTCGCCGATCCGCACACGCTGGTGATCACCGCCGCGCGCCCCGATCGCACCTCGTTCGGTTGCGGCAACAGTGCCGATGCGACCTGGTTCGGCCAGGCCTTCCTGATCGATGGCCTCAACCACACCGCGAACTTCCGCCGCGCGTTCGTGCGCGCGCGCAAGCAGGTGGCCGTGCGCGAACAGGCGGACGATTTCGAGGCCTCCGAGCCTCAATGGCAGGCCGGAAAGGCCATTTCCGAACACCTGCCGCGCTGGCGCGAGAACCTGCCGCCCGGTCACGCCGTGGCCTTCAAACCCAGCGTGCAAGTGACCGATGGCGCCGTGAATGCGTCGATTCCAGCCCAAGCCACGCCCTTGGAAACGACAGTCGCAGAATGAGACGCCGGCTTGGCGTATCATGCGCGCTGCATCACGCGGTGGGAGAAGCCGGCGCGCGCGCCGGCGGCCGCAGGCGCAACGCCCCTAATCGCTCAGGCCCCGGCC
>JAEXRB010000356.1 GCA_023438325.1 Pseudomonadota bacterium
CTCAAGGCGCGTGTCGCGGCGGCGGAACGTCGCGTCGATGCGCATCTGGATGATGCCGGCCGCCAGATCGGCGTGATGCGCAGCACCACAAAACAATCACTCACGCCCACGCGCCTCGTCGTGGCCGGCCTGCTTGGCGGGTTTTTGATCGGCGTGCTGCGGCCGGTGAAACACGCGGCCGCGCTTCCCTCGCTGGTGCGCATGTTGGCGAGCGTGCCACCGCTGTTGGCGGCCATGGAGCCATGGCTCGGCATGTTGCGCCAGACCACGGGCCAGGCATCTTCCGGGCAGGATCAGGAATGACGGCGTGCAGGGCGTGCTGTGCCTGCATGCTATGGTATTCAACTTCCTTCTTGTTGCCTCTTCATCGTGCAAATCCGCGCCATCACCTTGGATCTCGACGACACGCTTTGGCCGATCTGGCCGGCCATCGTCCGGGCCGAGCAGGCGTTGCACGACTGGCTCGCACAGCACGCACCGCGCACCGCGCAGCGTTATCCCGTTTCGGCCATGCGCACGCTGCGCGATGCGATCGCACGCGAGCAGCCGGCCATTGCGCATGACTACACCGAGCAGCGCCGCCTGACCCTGGCCCACGCGCTGATCGACTGCGGCGACGACGTGGCGCTGGTGGAGCCGGCATACGAGGTGTTCATCACCCATCGCAACATCGTCGATCTGTATCCGAACACCGCGGATGCGCTGGCTCGCCTGGCTGCGCGCTTTCCCGTCGCGGCACTGACCAATGGCAATGCTGATCTGGCTCGTATCGGCATTGATCGCCACTTCGTCTTCCAGCTCGGTGCGCGCGAACATGGCCGCGCCAAGCCGCACGCCAGCATCTTTCACGCCGCCTGTGAGCGCCTCGGATTGACGCCGGGCGAAGTGCTGCACGTGGGCGATGATCCCGAGATGGATGTGCTCGGCGCGCAACGCGCCGGCTTGCGTTGTGCCTGGATCAACCGCAATGCCGTTAACTGGCAAGCCGAGCACGAAGACCCCGATTACATCGTCCGCGATCTGCACGAGCTGGCTCAGCGGCTGGATTGCGGCATCGCCTCCCACTGAGGAATGTCCATGCACCTGCCCAGTTCCATCGTCATCGCTGCCGATTCTGCGGCCACGCCGATCATTGCCGTGCGCGCCGCATCGTTGTCCGCCACGCTCACCGCGCTCGATGCCGATGCACGCGCCTGGGCGGCCGCCAATGCCTTCAATGCCAAGCCCGACAGTGTGCTGATCGTGCCCGGCGCCGATGGCCGCATCGCGCACGTGTTGGCCGGCATCGATGATGTGGACGATCCTCATGCGTTCGGCACTTTGCCCTTCGCCTTGCCGGAAGGTCGCTATTGCCTGCATCCAACCTTGGGCGAACGCATCGAGCCGGCACGTGCGTTGCTGGGCTGGGGGCTGGCTGCATATCGTTTCACCCGCTATCGCGCCCTCAAGCGCGAACCGGCCACGCTTGTGCTGAACCCGAATGCGCAGGATCTCGACGAGGCCTTCGCGCAACTGGAGGGCTGCCTGCGCGTGCGCAATCTGGTCAACACGCCGACGCAGGACATGGGCCCCGAGCATCTCGAAGCCGAAACACGCGAACTGGCGGCACGCTTCGGCGCGACCGTCCGCAGCATCAGCGGCGATGCCTTGCTGGAAGAAAATTTCCCTGCCATCCATGCTGTTGGTCGCGCCAGCCACCGCGCTCCGCGCCTGATCGAATTGTCCTGGGGTGATGCCGCGCATCCGCAGCTTGTGCTGGTCGGCAAAGGCGTGTGTTTTGATACCGGCGGGTTGGACATCAAGCCTTCCGACGGCATGCGCAACATGAAAAAGGACATGGGTGGCGCGGCACATGCCATCGCACTGGCCGGCCTCATCATGCAGCAGCGCCTGTCCGTGCGCCTGCGCCTTCTGGTACCGGCAGTGGAAAATGCCATCGGCCCGGACGCCTATCGCCCGGGCGAAGTGATCGCCACACGCAAGGGCATCAGCGTGGAAATCGACAACACCGATGCGGAAGGTCGCATCGTGCTGTGCGATGCGCTGGCGTATGCGGCGGAAGATCAGCCGGATCTGATTCTGGATTTCGCCACGCTGACGGGAGCCGCACGCGTCGCGCTCGGCCCGGATCTGCCGGCGCTGTTCGCCAACGACGAGGCCGTTGCAGCGGGCTGGATCGAGGCTGGCGAGCACCTGCGCGATCCGGTCTGGCGCATGCCGCTGTGGCGGCCTTACCTGCGCTACCTCAACAGCCACGTCGCCGACATCGCCAACGCAGGTTCACGCATGGCCGGTGCCGTTACTGCCGCGCTGTATCTGGAAAAGTTCATCCCTGAAGACCAGCGCTGGGCACACCTGGATGTCTATGCCTGGAACGATGGCGATCGTCCCGGCCGCCCGCGCGGCGGTGAGGCGATGGCCTTGCGCTCGGCGTTCGCCATGTTGAAGGCGCGCTACGGGTAATGCCGACTGCGCCATGACCGATGGCCCACGGCACCGGCGCGCGGGATCACTACAATCCACGGTCTTTCATTCCGGTTTCGTGGAGTAATCGCGCATGCGTTTTGTCCGTCCTTCCCGCCTTGCGGCGGCGCTCGGCCTGCTGCTGGCCGGCAGTCATGCCATTGGCAAGTCTCCTGTCGATATTCCCTACGAGGAGTTCACCCTGCCCAACGGCTTGCGCGTGATCGTGCACGAAGACCGCAAGGCACCCGTGGTGGCGGTCAACATCTGGTATCACGTCGGTGCCAAGGACGAGCCGGTGGGCAAGACGGGTTTCGCGCACCTGTTCGAGCACCTGATGTTCCAGGGCTCGGAGAACTACAAGGGCGAGTTCTTCGTGCCTTTCGAGCAGGTCGGTGCCACCAACCAGAACGGAACCACTAATTCGGATCGCACCAATTACTTCCAGAACGTGCCGACCACGGCGCTGGACATGGCGTTGTGGATGGAATCGGATCGCATGGGGCATTTCCTCGGTGCGGTCGACCAGAGCCTGCTCGACGAGCAGCGCGGCGTGGTCAAGAACGAAAAGCGTCAAGGCGAGAATCAGCCTTATGGGCAGTCCTGGGATGCGTTGTCGCGCGCCAGCTATCCTGCGACGCATCCTTATCACCACTCGGTGATCGGTTCGATGGCCGATCTGGATGCGGCCTCGCTGGATGATGTGAAAAGCTGGTTCCGGGACTGGTACGGCCCCAACAACGCCGTGCTGGTGTTGGCTGGCGATATCGATCTGGCCGTGGCCAAGGACAAGGTGACGCGCTACTTCGGCGATATTCCGGCCAGCATCACGGTGCCGAAGATCGCGCCCGATCCGGCGCCGCGCAAGGTATCCACGCGCGAGACGATGAGCGATCGCGTGGCGCAGGCGCGCATCTACCGCGTCTGGAACGTGCCGCAATTCGGCTCCACGGAGCTGAGTCATCTCCAACTGGTGGCGCAGACGCTCGGCGGCAGCAAGTCCTCGCGTCTGGACAAGCGTCTGGTGCATGAGGAAAAGCTTGCCGACAGCGTCAGTGCAGGCGCGTGGGGAGGCGAACTGGGTTCGTCTTTCGCGATCATCGTCAATGCCAGTGCGCCGGAAAACGTCGAGAAGATCGAAAAGATTCTCGATGAGGAAGTAAAGCGTTTGATTGCCGGTGGCATCGGCGCGGATGAATTGGAGCGTGCCCGCACCGTGTTCCAGGCCGGCTTCGTGCGTGGCATCGAGCGCATCGGCGGCTTTGGTGGCAAGGCCGATGCGTTGGCGCAGTGCGCCACGTACACGGGCAACCCCGGTTGTTTCCGCGACAGCCAGAAGGTGCTGGAAAGTGCGACCCCCGAAGCGCTGAAGCAAACGGCGGCGACGTGGTTGTCGCAAGGCGATCACACCCTGGTCGTGATGCCTGGTGATGCGCCTCCTGCGCCGGTCGAAGATGCCCCGCATGTGGCCACCAGCGAAGCTGGCACGAACAAGGACAAGGTGCTCACGCCTGATCCCAAGTACACCGTCGTTGCGTCCGATGTGGATCGCTCCAAGGGCGTGCCGGAAACCACCCGTTATCCGGATCTGAGTTTCCCTGCCTTGCAGCGCGCCAAGCTCGGAAACGGCATCGGCGTGGTGCTGGCCGAGCGCCATGAGATTCCCGTGGTGCAGGTGAGCATGGAATTCGCCGGCGGTTATACCGCCGATGTGGGCCGTACCTTGGGCACGGCCAGCTTCGCGATGGCGATGATGGACGAAAGTGCTGCGGGCATGGATGCGCTGGCACTGGCGGATCGCGCTCAGGCACTGGGCGCCAACGTCGGTGCCGGTGCTTCGCTGGATGGCAGCAATGTCTATCTGTCCGCGCTTTCCGACAAGCTCGGGCCTTCGCTCGACTTGTTCGCCGACGTGATCCTGCGCCCGGACTTTTCCGACAAGGAAATCGAGCGCGTGCGTCAGGCCTGGCTGGCGGGTATCCGTCAGGAAAAGACGCGCCCCAACGGGGTGGCCAATCGCCTGTTGCCGCCGCTGATGTATGGCGAAGGCCATCCGTATGCGATCCCGTTCAGCGGTACCGGCAGCGAGGAGTCCATCACCTCGCTCAAGCGTGATGACCTGGTGGATTTTCACCGCGACATCATTCGCCCGGACAACGCCACCATCATCGTGGTGGGTGACACCACGCTGGAACAGATCATGCCGCAGCTCGAAGCCCGCTTCGGCAAGTGGAAAACCCCGCGCAGCAGGTTGATGTTGCCCAAGGTCGGGAATGTCGCCTTGCCAGATGCGCCGCGCGTGTTCCTGGTCGATCAGCCTGGCGCCGTGCAGGCCAATATCCTGGTCGGTCAGGTGATCAATTCCACGATGGACCCGGCGGCGCTGGATTTTGATCTGGCCAACGGCGTGCTCGGCGGCAAGTTCACCTCACGCCTGAACATGAAGCTGCGCGAGGAAAAGCAGTGGGCCTATGGTGCTTACAGCTACGCCAGCGGCGCCAAGGGCCAGCGTCCGTGGATCGCCTATGCGCCGGTGCAGATCGACAAGACTGCCGAGGCCATCGTGGAAATGCGCGATGACATCACCCTTTTTGCCACCAACGCGCGTCCGATCAGCGAAGCGGAGATCGACAGCATCAAGGTCAACAACGTGCGCAGCCTGCCCGGCGCCTACGAAACCGCAGGTGCGGTGATGGGTGCGATCGGCGGCATCGTGCGTTACGAACGCCCGGATGATTACGTCACCACGCTCAAGCAGCGCACCGAAGCAGCTTCGCTCGATGCGGTGCGCCAAGCCGCAGGCCTGATCCAGCCGAAGGCGCTGACCTGGGTGGTGGTGGGCGATCTCAAGCAGATCGAGGAGCCGGTCCGCGCACTCGGGCTGGGCGATGTCGTGGTACTCGACGCGGACGGCAAGAAACTGCGCTGACCGATCCTTCGATTCATCACGCAGCCATGTGATACGGCGGGCGGAGTGACATACTCCGCCCGTCTTTTTTTGCCGAATCCAGGAGCCCGCCATGAAGCCTTTTCTGCCCTTCGCTGCCGCAGCCACACTGGCGCTGGGCGCCTGCACCTGGGTGAAGATGGAACCCGATGGCGCGCGCGTTCGCGTGCTGGCTGCCGATGCCGCAACCGATGGCTGCACCACGCGCGGCGAGATCGGCGTTTCGGTGAAGGACAAGGTGGGGCTGTATCGCCGCAACGATCTGAAGGTTCGCGATGAACTGGAAACCATGGCCCGCAACGAAGCCGTGGGTCTTTCCGCCGATGCGATCAAGCCGCTCGATGAGCCGTATGCCGGCGAGCAGCGCTTTGCCGCCTTCCGCTGCGGCAGCGTGGTACCCACCCGCCGCACAACGCCACCGTCAGCACCGGCAAGCCAGCCGTTGAAGCTTGAAGAAGCCGAAACCTATCCGGTGCGCGAGGAC
>JAEXRB010000035.1 GCA_023438325.1 Pseudomonadota bacterium
AAGCCATACAGCGCCAGAATGTCCTTCATGCCGCCGAAGGCGATGCCGACCTTGCCCATGGCGTGGTCGAAATCGAGCGCGCGCACTTCGTCCAGCGTCTTGACGTTCAGGTCGCGAGCCGACTTGACCGCAATGCTGATGCCCTTCTTGGCCAGATCACGATCGGCGAACTTGGCCGTCTGCAGCCAGCCGGCGAGTGCACCGATCACTTCGGTGGCCTGCTGCTTCTGTGCCTCGGTCAACTCTTCGTTGGCCTGGATCGTCTGCATCGCAAAACCCTGGCCCATGCCGATCATCATCGGCATCTGCGCGGCCATTTCCGTCTCGAACTTCACCAGCAGCGGCTCCAGCTCGGCGTACAGGGTTTCCTCGGCATTCGGCGCGGTGAACTTGGCCATGTTCTGCGCGAACTCAGCCTTCTCCTCCTCGGTCGGCGTCTCCTCGGCCATCTTGGACTTCCAATCGGCACGAATCTCATCCAGCTTGGCTGGCGGAACTGCGAACTGCACGGCCTCGAGGACGTTGTTTTCCTTGAGCTTGGCTGCGAAAGCCTCGACCGCCTTGGCGGGGTCGGAGGTTTGTCGCGCCACCGCAGCTTCGGATGCCGGCTCGGACTTTTCCTTGTCGCCGCACGCCGCGAGGCCGAAGGCAAACAGGCCGGTACAGGCCAACAGGGCGATACGTTTCATGACAAAGCTCCACATGGGGGGAAAGAACTGACAATGATGCCCAATCCGCGGCCGCATGAAAACGGCGGCAACACTTTTGCCGCCATCTTGCAACGCGACGCGGGCCCGGCCGTCACGTCGCGATGTCGACCATCTGCCGCCGAAGGTTGCCGCACGCACATCCACATGAAAAAGAAAAGGGAGGCTTGGGCCTCCCTTGCAGTTCCAGCATCCTGCCGGATCGGATCTTATGGTTGTGGGCGCTTGTAAGGTCATCGCCATCTACTGCGGCATGGCCATATGGTACTTGCAGAATAAACCTCATGCAACACCTCACAAAACAGCGCCCATCATCATGATTTTATTGGTTAATCAATAATCGTGCCGCAAGCTGGAACGCAAGCAGGCACGCGGATGGGTGTCCTTTTCGCAACTGCGCAGCACCGCATTCTGCCAGGAGCCGTAGGACGGATTGGGCAGCATGAACCAGCGTACGCCCCACCAATCGGCATACGGAGCCATCAGCGCCTGGCGCGTGGCGACATCGGCATTGATGCCATCGAGGAAATCCCCGAGGTTGTCGCCCAGCATCAGCACCACGCGATAGTCGCGATCGATCAAGCGGCGGCGCTGGCCCTTTTCGCGATCCGGTGCGCGTGCATCGCCGCGCAACATCACGTTGCTGGCATCGGCTGCAACCGGGAAGCCGAGCTTGCGCAAGTTGGCGACGGTGGCGGCCACTTCGTCCGGCGCATCGCGATTGGTGACATAGAAAATCGTCACGTCGCGGCTGTCGGCATACTGGGCGAACGCCACCGCACCCGGCAACGCCGTGGCGGCCTCGGCGTTGACCCACTTCAGCCAGCCTTCGTGGGTAAAGCCGCTGTCCTCGATCACCCCACGCGCCTGAAACGCACTGTTGTCGATGAAGGTTTCATCGGCATCCACGATGATCGCCACCGGCTTCATCTCGAACCCTGCCACGAACTCGCCTTCGGGCAAGGCATTCCAGGACGGATCCTGCAACGCCTGATCCAGCGAGCGGCGCGCCGAAGCATAAACGCCACGTACTGCCGCCTCGTATTCGGCCGCCGTCTGCATCCATATGACGGCGTTGAGGTTGTCGTGCGCGGGCGCAGCGATCGCTGCATCGGCCGGCGGCGCGAGCGGGCGCGAGGGTGCGGTGGAACAGGCGACCAGTGATGCGGCGGTCAGAGCGAAGAAACACCAGCGTTGCAATGTCATGGAAAATATCTCGACAGTCGGGAACCGGTGGAGTTTAGCCGGCCAACACGACAGATTCGCAACCGACCGTGCTTACTCTCCGAACAATGCCTTCAGCCGCGCGATCGCCGCACCGGCATGCTCTTGAGTACGCTCGGCATCCTGCTCTGCATCGCGCCCGACGTAATGCACTTCCGCCGCCGGCAGCTCGTCGAGAAAACGACTCGGCGTGACCCGCGCAACCTCGCCGAAACGGCGCGCGTGGCGCGGATAGCTCAAATGCAGCAGGCGCTTGGCCCGAGTGATGCCGACGTACATCAGGCGCCGCTCCTCGTCGATGCGGCCCTCCTCAACCGAGGATTCGTGCGGCAAGAGGCCATCCTCCACGCCGACGATGAACACGAAATCGAACTCCAGGCCTTTGGACGCGTGCAGCGTCATCAGCCGCACCGCGTTGCCGGGCGAATCACGATCCGACGCCGTGAGCAGGGCCAATTGCGCGACCAATTCACCCGGGCCGCCCTTGCCGGCGGCATTGAACCATTCGGCCAGTTCTTCGACGTTGCCGCGGCGCCGATCGAACATCGCCTCGTCCTTGCATTCGGCACGGATCGCGGCGAGCTGGCCGCTTTCTTCGACCAGCTTGCGGCACAAGTCACCGGGCGACATCACCGCAGCGGCGCGACGCAAACCCGCCATCAACCGCATGAAACCATCCAGTGCGTTGGCGGTACGCGCCGGCAATTGACCCAACACATCCGGTCGCTCGGCAGCGCGAGCCAGACTCAGATGCAGGGAACTGGCCATTTCGCCCAGTCGCGCCAGCGTGGTCGCGCCGATCTCGCGCTTCGGCGACGCCACCGCTCGCAGGAAGGCGGCATCGTCGTCGGGATTGGCGATGAGCCGCAGCCACGCCAGCGCATCCTTCACTTCGGCACGTTCGAGAAACGCCGTACCGCCGGAGAGGTGATACGGAATCCGTTGCAGTTGCAGTGCCTTTTCCAGCGCACGCGACTGGTGATTGCCACGGAACAGGATGGAAAAATCGCTCCACTCGGCCTTGTGCTTGTGTGCCAGGAATGCGATTTCGGAGGCGACGCGCTCGGCCTCGTGCTCGTTGTCGCGGCATTCGAACACGCGGATCGGCTCGCCATCGGGGTGATCGCTCCACAACCTCTTGGGATGCAGGTGCGGATTGTTGGCGATCAACGCATTGGCCGCGCGCAAGATGCGCCGCGCGCACCGGTAGTTCTGCTCCAGCTTGACGATGCGAAGCTGCGGATAGTCCTGACCGAGCCGCTCGATGTTGGCGGTATCGGCACCGCGCCACGCGTAAATGGATTGATCGTCATCGCCCACGCAGGTGAACGCGCCACGCGGCCCGGCCAGATGCTTGAGCAGCGCATACTGGGTGGCGTTGGTGTCCTGATACTCGTCCACCAGCAGATAACGCAAACGCTCGCGCCATGTTTCGCGCAACGCTTCGTGTTCTTCCAGCATCTGCACCGGCAGGCGGATCAGGTCGTCAAAATCCACCGCATTGAAGGCGGCGAGGCGCTTTTGGTACTGCCCGTAAATATCCGCCGCTTCTCGTTCGCGCGGGCTTTTCGCCAACTCCGCTGCACGTTCGGGCGAAAGGCCATCGGACTTGGCACGCGAAATCAGCGCCCGGATCGCCGCGATATCCGGCCCGCTCGCACCACGCGGCATCAGATCCTTCACCAACGCGCCGGCATCGTCACTATCGAAGATGGAAAAACCGCGCCGCAGCCGCGCGGCTTCGTGCTCGATCTGGAGAAACTTCAGCCCGAGCGAATGGAAGGTGCAGATCGTCAGCCCTTCCGAATCCACGCCGCGCAGCAACGCCCCGGCGCGCTCGCGCATCTCGCGTGCGGCCTTGTTGGTGAAGGTGATCGCGGCGATCTTCTCTGCCGGCATGCGCCGATTCACGATCAAATGTTGGATCTTTTGCGTGATGACACGGGTCTTTCCCGACCCTGCGCCGGCCAGCACCAGCAACGGCGTGTCGCAATGATCAACAGCGGCGCGCTGTGCGGGATTCAGACTCATCTTGCAGGAACACTCGGGCAACGACAGGGGCGCGAATTGTGCCACCAATGGCATCCGACCGAGCGACGCATGATGTCGCGTTCATTGCCTCAAGCGCAGGCGGAAAACCTTGTGAAGGAGCATCTTCGCCCAATTCATCGCTCGCCCGTGCCGCCGCATGGACAGGGTGGGCGCGCGCTAAGTGCATGGCCATCGGGCGACGGCAGATTCCCTGTTTCGCCGAGCCGCTTCGCCGAGCCGTTTCGCCGACATGCTCACAAGAACCTGGGCTCAGCGCATCACGCCGGAAAAACCGGAACGGCTCGGAAAGACCGATGGGTGATGTTTCTCGCACCATCGATAGAACCGCGGCCCACCCAGTGCGGCCGAACGACAACCGGCCTCGACGCAGTGCCCGTCGAGGCCCATGCATGCCGAGGTCAGTTCAGCGCGTTCCCACCGTCGCTGGATCGTATCCGCCCACGTCGAACACCAAAGTGCGCGCGCCGCCGTTCGCCAATACAGCTTCGATGCTGACCTTGGAGGCATCGGGCAGGTGCTGGACGAAGTAGGCGAAATCCTTGACGAAGATGGCATGTTCGCCGGTCTCGGGAATCTCGCCGTCCACGGTGCGTGCATCGCCGTCGAAACTCACCTGCAGGCGACAGGGCGAACCACAGGTGAAGGGGCCATGCTCGGAAAGCAGATACACATCGTCGCCCCACTGCGGATGACGACGCAGCACCAGACGCGCGCGGGCAGGCTCCTTGCCCGGCTCCTTCGCCAACGGTTCGGTGGCGAAGATGTAGGCGGTGCGTACGCGGCCACCGGCCTCGGCGTCGTGGCCATCGTGGTACACCCACAGATCCTTGAGCCGGCGCGCTTCCTGTTCGGCGGCGATCTGCGCGCGCAGCGGCTCCACTTCCGCCTTGATCTTGGCGGTGGCTTGCGCCTGCGGCAATGTCTTGATCATGTGATCGGCGATATTGAGCGCCAGATCGGTGCGGCCACTGGCCTTCAACTGCTGGTAGTTGGCGTACTGCTTCTGCGCTTCGGCCTCGACGCGGGCCTGCATCTTGGCCTGTGCTTCTGCCTGTCGTTCCGCTTCGCTCGGGCCACAGCCGGCCAACGATGCAAGGACGAAGGCCATCGGAAGTGCGGCCAGACGCCGCAACGACATCGAAATCATGCGAGGAACTCCTGGAGTGCCGCCACCGTGGCGGGCCTGCATTCCATCATGGGCATGTGGCCTGTGCCATCGAGCAGTGCAACGCGACTGCCGGAAATCTGCGCGGCATAGATCTCCGCCGCGCTTGCATCCACCACCCGATCACCCCGGCACCACAGCAGCAGCGTCGGCGCGGTGATGCGATGCGCTTCGCGTTCGGGCAGGAAGGCATCATCGCTGCGACCGATGCTGTCCAGCACGGATCGCTCGAAAGCGGCATCGGCGATGCGTTGTCGCACCAACCAGCGCGCCACGCTGCCGGGCACCCATGGCGGACGCTCGAACACCAGCGCAAGGTAGCGCCGCAGCGCCGCCACATCGGCCACGCCGAACGGGTTTCCCCCGTCCAGTACGGCCTGCCCGAAGGCGTTGTCGGCAAAGCGCACGCCGGCGGCATCCATCAGCACGAGACGACGCACCTTTTGTGGATACCGCGCGGCGAACACGGCAGCGATGCCGCCCCCCATCGAATGGCCGATCACATCCACCGGCGCGCCGATGACGGCATCCACGAACGCGGCCAATCGATCGGCCTGCGCCGCATACCCCGGGTCGTCGCCTTCACGACGCTCACTCTCACCCCAACCGGGAAGGTCGGGCGCGAACTGCACACAATCACGCCCCATGTCGGCCATCAGCGGCAGCCAGTTTTCCTTCATGCCGGTGAAGCCATGCACGTATAGCAGCGGCGTCCCTTGGCCCTGCCCGGCGCGCAGGTAGGCGATCTGGCCAACCGGCAATGTCACCCGATGCACATGCGCATGCGCACGCCTGCGCTGGCGCGCGAACTCCAGCGCCAGCAGGCGTTGCGGGCGGCTCAACCAGAATGCGATGCCGCCCAGCAAGATCAGCGTAGGAAGCCAGAGCCAGCGCATGTCAGCCCGGCATCAACGCTTCTTGTCGGCCAGCGCGGCTTCGACCGAGGCCGTGGTGATCGGGTGATAGCCGGGCCGGGCCTGCGCGAACACCTGCCGGGCGAACTCGCGGCCTTCCTTGCTCGCCGCCAGTGCTTCGTACACCGGCATGATGAGTTTGCGTCGCCCCACGCGCTGGAGGAACTCGGCCATGGCCGGGCGCGCCTCGAAGTAACCACTGCGCACGGTGAGCGGAAACCAACGCATCAGGATTTCACCGTTGTGCGAGGTGGTGAGCTGGAAAGCCACATCCAGTTCCACCAGTTTTTCGTTGGAGAGTTTGGCCGGCAACCCTTCGAGGAAACGCACCCAGTCCTGCGAAACCCAGCCGCGGGTATCGATTTCATCGGCCGCAATGCGCCCGCTCTGCCACTGCTTGCGCACCGCATCGACCGCATTGAAGCGCTCGGACACCGCCGCCTTGGCGAAGGAAGGAATCCCCGGCTGGTATAGCCAGGCATCCAGCTCCTTAGCCGTCACCGCCTCGGGGAAACGGCTCAACAGGTTTTCGTTGAAGTACGCCACGAACTGTGCGGTTTCGATGCTCTGGAAGGCGAAGTGATCGAAATAGCTGCGCAGGAAGGCATCAAAGTGTTCGCGACCGAAGCGCTCTTCGAGGAAAGCGAGGAACCACGCGCCCTTGTCGTAAGCCACCGCGCTGAGCGATTCATCCGGATCCGACCCCGATACCGGCTTGGGCGCCAGCACCTGAGCCGACTTCGGCATGCCCTTGATATCGCGCTGCAAGCCGGCCTGGCTGATGACCTGCTCCATCGTGGCCTGTTCCTTGCCGTACACCGCCTCGATGATGCGGTTCTCCACGTAGCTGGTGAAGCCCTCGTTGAGCCACATGTCGTTCCAGCTCGCGTTCGTCACCAGATTGCCGGACCACGAATGCGCCAGTTCGTGCGCGATCAGCGCCACCAGCGACTTGTCGCCCACCATCACCGTGGGCGTGATGAACGACAGACGCGGATTTTCCATGCCGCCGAACGGGAACGATGGCGGCAGGATCAAGAGGTCGTAGCGCTCCCAGCGGTACGCGCCATAGAGCGATTCGGTGACCGCGACCATCTTCTCGGTATCGATGAACTCCGCATGCGCGGCGTCGATGGTGGACGGCTCCGCCCACACGCCGCTGCGTCCGGAAAACGGGCGGAATACCAGATCGCCCGCCGCGATCGCCATCAGATACGAGGGGATCGGCTGCTGCATGCGGAACACGTAGTCGCCATCACGCGGTTCGTTGGGCGGATTGTCCGCACTCATCAACGCCATCAGCGAGGGATCGGTACGCAATCGCGCGCTGTAGGTGTATCGCACCGATGGCGTGTCCTGCAGCGGCACCCAACTGCGTGCATGGATCGCCTGGCTCTGGCTGAACATGAAAGGATGCGTCTTGCCCGCCGTCATCGCAGGTTCCAGCCATTGCAGGCCGGAGGCATCGGGCGAGGTGCTGTAGCGGATGCGCACGCTGGCATACGGCTGGCGCATCGCAATGGTCAGCTTCTGCCCGAGATGCGCGTCGCGTTCGCCAAGGCTATGGGCGAGCTTGAACCAGCGTCCGTCGGCGCGCTTTCCCGATACCTTTTCGATGGCAAGGTCGCGCGTGTCCAGCACCAACTCGCGCGCGGAAGCATCGAGCCATTCCAGTGCCAGATCGGCATGGCCGCGCAATTGCTTCTTCTCGAAATCCACGCGCAGATCCAGCCCCAGGTCGCGGATCACGACCTTGTCGGGCTGCGCGTAGGAATGCACATCGCGCGGGGCTTCCTGCGCACTTGCTAGGGCCGCGAACGCGGCAAGGAACAGGGCAGTCAAGGAACGCATTGCAGGCCTCACCGGACAAAGTCGGAACATGACCGATGAGTCTACAACCGAGGCGGCTGTGCGGCATCACGGGATCGCGCCCGCAAAGCTAGCCCCATCCGGCTGATCGGGCCGGCTCAGCTACGCCACCGGCCGGCGTCATCGTTCTGCGCAGGATTTTTCGCCTTCCTGCGAAATCCTTGCCAATGCCACATCCAGCCGCGCCAACCCTTCGGCCACATCAGCGCCGCCGATGTTCAGCGCTGGCACGAAGCGCAGTACGTCCGGGCCGGCCTGAAGCAGCAGCAGGCCGGCACTGGCGGCGTGGTCAAGGATGTCTGCTGCGCGTCCTGCGAACTCGGGGCGAAGCTGCGCGCCGAGCATCAGGCCGCGGCCACGCACTTCGGAGAAAACCTGATGCTTTTCATCCAGCCTGCGCAAACCCTCACGCAGGGCCTGTGCCTGCGTTTCCACGTTCGCCAGAAGTGCGGGCGCAGCCAGTTTGCGCAGCGCCACGCGCGCCACGGCAGCGGCGAGCGGATTGCCTCCGAAGGTGGTGCCATGGGTACCGAATCCCAGCGCCTGTCC
>JAEXRB010000058.1 GCA_023438325.1 Pseudomonadota bacterium
CGCCCTCCACCTTCTGCCGCGTGACTTCGTGGCGAATCACGCCATCGTGAGTCAGGCAGGTTTGCGCGATGAGCTCGTCGTCCCAATCCAGCGCCAGCACGCCCTCGTTCAGCGACAGCGCCAGGAAGTTGTAAAGGTTCTTCGCATACATCTCGCTGGCATGAATCGCGCCCAAGCTCGGCAAGTTCAGCGGACCGGCGATGGTGACGGCGTTGTGGACGTAGGTTTCCCCGGGCCGGGTAAGTTCGCAGTTGCCGCCGGTTTCTGCCGCCAGATCCACGATCACCGCTCCCGGTTTCATGCCGTCGACCATCGCGGCGGTGAGGATCTTCGGCGCAGGACGCCCCGGCACCGCCGCCGTGGTGACGACGGCATCGATATTCTTGAGGTGATCGGCCAGCCGTTGCTGCTGCTCGGCGCGCTCTTCGGCACTCAGCTCGCGCGCGTAGCCACCCGAACCTGCGGCACTGACGCCCAGATCGAGAAACTTCGCTCCCAGCGATTCAATCTGTTCGCGCGTTTCAGGGCGCACGTCGAATCCCTCCACCTGCGCACCGAGCCGGCGCGCGGTGGCAATGGCCTGAAGCCCCGCCACTCCGGCCCCGACGATCAGCACCTTCGACGGGCGGATCGTGCCGGCCGCCGTGGTCAACATCGGAAAGAACTTGCCGGAAAGTTCAGCGGCAATCAGCACCGCCTTGTAGCCCGCCATGCCGGCCTGCGAACTGAGCACGTCCATGGCCTGTGCTCGCGTGGTGCGCGGCAGAAGCTCCATCGCGAACGCGGTGATTTTGCGATCACGCAAGGCTTTCACCCGCTGCGCGTCGGCATGCGGCTGCATGAAACCGATCACCACACTCCCTTCGCGCAATGCCGCGATGGTTTCCAGCGAAGGTGGCTGCACGGTGAGCAGCACATCGGCACGAGCCAAGGCGGCGACGGGATCGGGCACCGCTTCCGTATCGGGGAATATGCCATCGGGCTGGTTGGCGCCGCTGCCGGCACCCGCCTCGATCAGGACCTGTGCGCCAAGCGCAGTGAGTTTCTTAGCCACTTCCGGCGACAGCGCAACCCGTCGCTCGTTCGGCACCCGCTCACGGAGTGCGACCACGGTAACCGCCATGAACTCCCCTCGATGGTTGCGCTGGAAATCCAGCGAGCTACCGGATGCTACCGCATTGGATGGGAGTCGGTCAGCGCCCTCGACGCCAGCTCAAGATTCCAGCCTGGATGGCATGACGCAAGGGCGGCCACACACTTCCCGACAAGGCGGGGCAGCCCTCAGTGCCCCGGCTCCTGCACGCCGGAGCGCAGCCTGCCGAGCACTTGGCTCATTGCGTGTTCGAACGCGGCATCGGTCTGGCGGATGTTGAGGCGACCAGCACGCATCATCGCCGCCAATTCCTCGGGCGACGCCACGCAATAGCGCAGGCCTCGCCGGTTGACGAACAGCATGCGATTGGAGATCGGGCTGACCCAGGACAGCTTGGCCGGCACGGTGGCGCCGCTTTCTTCGGTGAACTGGATCCATGCGCCGACTTGCAGCTTGCGCACGCGCTCGGCGTCGGCTTCGTCGAAATCCAGCGCTGCGGATGTGTCTTCATCCTCGGCTTCGACAACCGGGGTCGGCTCAGGCAAGGTCTCGGCTGGCGGCGCGTTGCGCTCCAGCGCGGTGACGGCCTCCGCTTCCGCTTCCGGCACAGGCTCGGCCTCGTCCTGACGTCCGAGCGCGTGGCGCAACGAGTTCAGGACATCGTCAGCGGCACTGCCAGTGCAACCTGCGCTGAGCAACACCGGCTCGATGCGCGGGCGCAAGGCTTCGAGTCTGGCGCTGCGGTCGCCGGCATTGTCCAGCTCGGCAAGGCTGGCCAGATCTTCGCCCAGGGAGACCGCCTCGGTGTACTTGCCGTTGTCCCCGTTCTCGTCGCGCAGTGCGCTGAGCGTCAGGTGATGGGCCCAGTAACGGCGCAGGAAGGCCTCGATCACCGGTGGCATGTCGGGATGCCGCTCCAGCACGGAGCGCAGATCCTCCAGCGAGGTGGCGCGGGCATGTTCCAGGCGTTCCTTGCCACGCTGTGCTTCGGCAGTACGCCGTTCGGCTAATGCCACGCGGCGGCGATGCTGTTCGATGAACTCGCGGAACTCCTGCTCCAGCGTCTCGAAAATCGCGATGTCTTCGTTGAACTCGGCCACCAGCTTGTCGATGGTGCCCTCCACGCGCGTCATCAACTCGCGTTCCTGCGGCGCCTCGCCGGCATTGCCCTCGCACGCCTCGGCCAAGGAGTTGAGCAGACGGCGCGCCGGGTGGGTTTTCTGCAGGAACATACGTCGATCCAGCATCGCGACCTTGATGAAGGGCACGATCAGCCGTCCGATGGTCTGACGCGAGCTGGCGTTGAAGTCGCGTTCGTCCAGCAGCACGTCAAACAACATGCCAACCAGATCGATGGAGTCCTCATCCGCCGGCGTCATGCGCGACGCCGGGTTCATGCCCAAACGCTCGGCCCCCTTGAGCAATTCCTGCTTCAGGTGCTGCGTGATGGAGCGATTCGGGTCACTGACCGCCTCCTGCAATCCGGCCGGCATCTCGTTCTGGAACAGGCTCAATACCGAGAGCACTTCGTCCGCACTCATCGGCGGCGTGGCTTCGCCACCTGCCGGCAATACGGTCGAATCAGGCACGGGAACCCCCATGACCTGCGCCTGGGCCCGTCGATAGCCGCTCAGGAGCGTATGCAGGCTGGCGAAGATGGTTTGCTCGGCGGCGGTTTCCGGCACGCGCACATAACGCGCACCCGGCGCCTCCATGGCCACGGTATTGCCATAACCGCCGGATTCGGGCGGCAATTCCTCGCCACGAGGTTCCGCGCCATCGCGCGGGCGCAATGGGCCGCGTGCCATCTGCGGCGTACGGGCGTACGCAGGCTTGATCTCCGGGGCGATACCCGCCTCCACCAATGCGCGGTTGGTTTCGTTGTAGAACGCGCCCAACCCGCGTGCCATCTCGCGCTCGTAGAGCTTGAAGAGCAACACCTTGATG
>JAEXRB010000100.1 GCA_023438325.1 Pseudomonadota bacterium
ACCGTTTGAACTACCGTGCGGACACGGGTTCGATTCAGGGTTTGGGAATTGAGCCGACATCCCATCGCAGCCGAGTTTGATGCCCGTTTCCGGCGACCAGCATGGCTGAGAAACCTACTTGCAGGTCTACAATCGGGCAGGCTTTACGATCGAGTTCGCAATGGTTCGCAGCAGCCCGCAGCACTTCTATTGCGTACTTTCAATAGTCGTTTGGTGCCGGGTGCTGGGCGGTCTCAAGAATCAAGGTGACGGATGAGGCTGTCATTCAGATGTCCGACGGCGAATGGCCCAGTACAGCCTTGACTTGCAAGGGGGCGGTGTAGAGCGTGCGGCGTTCTGGCCGTGAACTGCCATCCACTGCAATCCAGAGATGTCCACATTGAGTCGCCCCCGCTACAGGAGTTGCCAACCACAACCCGACCGCCTCTAAACCCGCGCCAGCAAAGGAAGTGGCCTCGAGAACGCTCGCGTGACAACCAGAGATAACAGAGAACAGAGAGGCGTCGGCGGGGGCAAAGAGGCCGCTTTCGCAGAGGCGGCGCTCGCGAGGCCATGCCCGGAAACCGCGCCAACACAGGGGAACTGGCGCAAATAGACAAGAAAAAACCCCAACCGAGAACAGTTGGGGTTTTGTTATTGGTGGAGGTGGCGGGAGTTGAACCCGCGTCCGAAGGCGCTTGACCTCCAGTCCTACATGCTTAGCTCACCGTTGGATCTCATTCGCCGGCAGCACGATGTGCGAAGCGCACCGGAAAACCAGCCTGCTTGATTTGACTTCGTACCGACAGGCGGCAGTCCGAAGCGATCCTGTGATGATGACCCTACATCCACGAGCACAGGCACAAGTGGGTTCGGGGCTAGGCCTTAAGCGGCCAGAGCGTAGTTGTCGTCGTTGGCAACTAAAAGTTTGCGACTGGATTTACGAGGAAAGTCACCCCCTCGGCATGCACCAGACAATCTCACTACCCCCGTCGAAGCCGTGACACCCCCGGGATAGATCACCAGTGTAGGGACGCCATCGACACTTCACAAGGCGCGATGGTGGCGACAGTCATCCGTGTGTTCATCACGCGGCGCGGTTGTGCTGGCGAACGGCGCGCTGCTTTTCGCGTGCCCAGTCGCGATCCTTCGCCGCCTGTCGCTTGTCGTGGGCCTGCTTGCCCTTGGCCAGCGCCAGATCGAGCTTCACCTTGCCATTCTTCCAATACAGCGCCAGCGGAATCAGGGTGTAGCCGTCGCGCTCCACCTTGCCCACCAAACGGTCGATTTCGCTCCGATGCAACAGCAGCTTGCGATTACGCTGGTCGTTGGCAACAACATGGGTGGAAGCTGAGATCAGCGGCGTGATCTTGGTACCGAACAGGAAGATTTCGCCCTCGCGGACAATGGCGTAGCCCTCGGTCAGCGAAACCCGGCCAGCGCGCAACGCCTTGACCTCCCAGCCCTGCAAGGCGATGCCGGCTTCGAAGCGCTCTTCGATCGAATACTCGTGCCGGGCGCGCTTGTTCTGTGCAATCGTGGCGTTGCCGCTATCCTTTTCCTTCTTTTTCGTCATTTCTGCTTCCCTTCCAGACTGCTGATTGTCGCCGATCACACTGGTCGCGGGCGAATTCCGATGGTTGCACCCTCATGACCCAGATCCATCGTAGCGCGCTGGTCGCGCGCCCTGCCCCACTCATGTATTCGCTGGTCAACGATGTGGCGTCCTATCCGCACCGCTTTGACTGGTGTGAGGGCGCGCAAGTGATCGCGCAAGATGCCGTGATGCAAGTTGCACGATTGGACGTGCGCATGAGCGGCCTGCGCACTTCCTTCACCACGCGCAATCAACTGCACCCGCACGAGCGCATCGAAATGGGGCTGGTGGATGGGCCATTCCGCGCCCTGACAGGCTCCTGGCGCTTCACGCCTTTGGGCGAAGCGGGCAGCAAGGTGGAGCTTTTGATGGATTTCGAAGTGGCCGGGAAACTGGTTGGCTCGGCACTCGCGCTAGGCTTCCAGCGATTGGCCGATCGCATGGTGAGCGATTTCGTCCGGGCTGCCGGGAGCGTGGCGTGAGCGATGCAGCGAAGGCCATCGCGGTGGAAGTGATCCTGGCCCTGCCCGAACAGGCGCAGCGCATCGTGCTGCAAGTTCCGGCCGACAGCACGCTGACGCAAGCCCTGAACACCCCGGCCGTTCTGGCCTGCTTCCCGGATGCAGCGAACCTGCCTGCGGGCATCTTCGGGCACCGCTGTGAACCTTCGCGAAGGTTGCGTGATGGAGACAGGATCGAGCTCTATCGCCCGCTCGTGGTCGATGCCAAAGCCGCGCGGCGCGAGCGTGCGGCAAAACTCAAGTCGTAATCAGCGCTGCTGGCTCTTTTTCTTGTCGCGCGGCAGGTTGCCGTAGCGGGAAATATGGCGATAAAGCGCCAGATCGTCGTTTTCCAGATAGTCACCTTCCATGCTGGCAAGCACATCGCCATCGAAGGTGAGCGAGAGGTTCTTCACCGTCATCGGCGCGCCGCGGCGGCTGATGGTGGAGACATAGTCCCAGCGCGACTGATGGAAGGGATCATCCACCGACGGCGTACCCAGCAAACTGTGAACCTGACGCTTGGTCAGGCCCGGCTTCACCTGTGCCACGGCATCGGGATCAAGCAGGTTGCCCTGGTACACGTCCACCTTGTAGATCAGGCCACAACCACTAAGCCCGGTGGCGATCAAGGCGGCGAGAAGGAGCTTTCGCATCGGGGGTTCCACACGAAGGAGAAAATCGCGCCGATGATACACTAGGGCGATTCCGCGGAATGAACGGCATGTCGCTCGCTCCTGCTCGCCATCGCGCCGCCGCGGCCCGCTCGAAACGAGCAGACCGCCCATCGCCGTCGATTGGCGATGGCGCACGAGACGATGGAGAACCCCATGGAACCGCAGGAACTTCGCAAGGTCGGCCTGAAAGTCACCCATCCGCGCGTTCGCATACTCGAAATTCTCGCAAGCGCCAGCCCGCGCCACATGACCGCCGAGGACATCTACCGCCAGCTCAAGGATCTGGAGGAAGACATCGGCCTGGCAACGGTGTACCGCGTATTGACTCAGTTCGAAGCTGCAGGCTTGGTGCTCAAGCACAATTTCGAGGGCGGACAAGCCGTGTTCGAACTGGATCGCGGCGAACACCACGACCACATGGTCGACATCGACACCGGCAAGGTGATCGAATTCACCAGCCCGGAAATCGAACGCCTGCAACATGAAATCGCCCAGGCACATGGCTTCGTGATCGAAGATCACTCCCTGGTGCTGTACGTGCGCACCAAGCGCAAGCGCTGAGTTTTCCTGCCCGCAGCGGAATGAAATCCGCATTGCTGACACGAAGTGCGCCGGCAACGGCGCGCTTCGTGAAATAATGCAGGCATGACTACTCCCTCAATTCCCGCGGCAGGCTTTGCCGCGTTGTCGCTGTCTGCCCCTCTGCTGCAGGCCCTTACCGATGTCGGCTACGAGGCGCCCTCGCCCATTCAGGCCGCCACCATCCCGCCCTTGATGGAAGGCCGCGATCTGGTCGGCCAAGCCCAGACCGGCACCGGCAAAACCGCGGCATTCGCCTTGCCGGTGCTAAACCGCATCGATACCACCCTGCCGCAAACCCAGGCACTGGTGCTCGCCCCAACGCGAGAACTGGCCATCCAGGTGGCGGAAGCGTTCCAGAAATACGCCACCCATCTGCCCGGCTTCCATGTGCTGCCGATCTACGGCGGGCAAGGCTATGGCAGCCAGTTGCATGGCCTAAAGCGCGGCGCGCATGTCGTGGTGGCCACGCCCGGCCGCCTGATCGACCATCTGGAACGCGGCTCGCTGGATCTTTCCCACCTCAAGGTGCTGGTGCTCGACGAAGCCGACGAAATGCTGCGCATGGGCTTCATCGACGATGTGGAAGCCATCCTCAAGAAAACGCCCGAGCAGCGCCAGGTCGCCTTGTTCTCGGCCACGATGCCGCCACAGATCCGCCGCATCGCGCAGACCTACCTGAAAAATCCGGTCGATGTCGCCATTGAGGCCAAGACCCGCACTGCCACCAACATCCGCCAGCGCTACTGGCTGGTCGGTGGCATGCAGAAACTCGATGCCATCACGCGCCTGCTGGAAGTGGAAACCTTCGACGGCATGATCGTGTTCGCCCGCACCAAGCAGGCCACCGAAGAGCTGGCCGATCGCCTGCAAGCGCGCGGTTTTGCCGCCACTGCTATCAACGGCGATATCCCGCAGCCGCTGCGCGAGCGTGCGGTGCAGAAGCTCAAGGACGGCCAGCTCGACATCCTCGTCGCCACCGACGTCGCCGCGCGTGGTCTGGACGTGGAACGCATCAGCCACGTGCTGAACTACGACATTCCCTACGATGTGGAAAGCTACGTCCACCGCATCGGTCGCACTGGACGCGCCGGGCGCAGCGGCGAAGCAATCCTGTTCGTGACCCCGCGCGAACGCGGCATGCTGCGCGCCATCGAGCGCGCCACGCGCCAGCCCATCGAAGCGATGACGATGCCGACCTCCAGTCAGGTCAACGATCAGCGCATCAACAAGTTCAAGCAGCGTATCGACAGTGCCATTTCCGATGCCGGCAGCGATCTCGACCTGTTCCGCAGCATGCTGGCCGAGTACGAGCGCGAGCACGAAACTTCCATGCTCGACATCGCCGCCGCGCTGGCCAAACTGGCCCAGGGCGATGTGCCCCTGCTGATGGCGCCGGATCCCGAGCCTGTACCTGCGGCATTCACGCAGCGCAAGGAAAAACCACCGCGCGCACCGCGTGGCGACGACGCACGCCCTGAACGGCACCAGCGCGACAACGAATTCGCACCGCCTCGGCGTCCGCCCGCACAGCGCGAGGAAGGTTTCGAAACCTACCGCATCGCCGTGGGCCATCTGCACCACGTCAAGCCCGGCAACATCGTCGGCGCCATTGCCAACGAAGCCGGGCTGGAATCGCGCTACATCGGCCGCATCGACATCCGCGACGATCACAGCTACGTCGATCTGCCACCCGGCATGCCGGCTGAAACCCTGACCCATCTGCAAAACGTGTGGGTGGCCGGTCAGCGCCTGCGCCTCACCCGCCACGAGGGCGAGATCCCGTTGCCGCCTCCGATTCGTCGCGGTTTTTCACCGGACGGACGGGATTTCGACACCCCGCGCCCCGGCAAGCCGCGCCCGCGTCCGGAATCTTCGGATCGGTTCGCGCGCCCGCCGCATGGCAAGCGCCCCCTCCCTCGCACACATGAAACCGCCGGCAATGGCAATGACCGCCCCGCACGTCGCGGCCCGCCGGGCGCCGGCAGGCCCGGCAGCGGCAAAGCTCCGCCGCGCAAGCCAGGGCACAAGTAAGCCAAAGCGGCAGCCCGAGCGCCGCAACAATCTGCGATCCGATCTGCGGCGGGCATGCAATGCCCGCCGCTTTTTCATGGGTCTTTCCTGATCGACGCATGCAGCTCGGGGCAGCGCAGGTCGCCCCCCCCCGCATCAGTTCGATCGACTCTGCCGCAATGACAACAGCTCTACCGGCACCTCGAAGCTGTCCGGCGTGGAAAGCGCCCAGAAGCGCTGGAACACCGCGTGTTCCGCACCGCCGGCAAGCAACTCGCCGGGCTTCACCCACGAATACAGTGCCGCCAGCGAGCGCACCTCGTGTGAAGAAAGCCGACGGATCACATGTTCGGGGCCGAGCTGATCGGGATGAGCCAGGCCGGCAGCCGCGAGCAAGTCCTTCAAGGCATGCAAGGTACCTTCGTGGAAGCGCTGCACGCGCGCCGCCTTGTCCGGAACATCCAGAGCCTCTTGCCGGCGCGGATCCTGCGTCGCCACACCGG
>JAEXRB010000101.1 GCA_023438325.1 Pseudomonadota bacterium
CACCGCCGCGACGCCGCCAGTTAGGGCGTGCGGCACGCCGGTGAACACGATCGCCGCGTCCTTGGTCGAGTTGAACGCCATGAACAGCAGGCCGAAGATCGCAAGCAGCGCCAACGGCACCACGATCTGCAAGCGCTGGCTGGCCGAGATCAGCTGCTCGAACGTACCGCCGTAGTCGATCCAGTAGCCGTTGGGCAGTTGCACGTCCCGCTGCACGCGCTCGCGCAGGTCGGTGACGAACGAGCCGAGGTCGCGGTCGCGCACGTTCGAGGTGACGACGACACGGCGTTTGCCGTTTTCGCGGCTGACTTGGTTTGGGCCGGGCGCAATGTCGAGTGCGACCAGTTCGCCGAGCGGCACGTAGCGTGTCGTCGAGCGCAATGCCTCGCCCGCAGTCCCCAAATCGGACCCGCCCTCGATCGCCGACAACGGCACCGGCAGCTCGGCGAGGCGGTCAAGATCCGTTCGGAGGCCTTCGGGCAAACGCACGACGATGTCGAAACGCCGGTCGCCTTCGAAGATCTGTCCGGCGTTGCCACCACCCATCGCGATGGCGATCGTGTCCTGCACGTCCTCCATCGACAGGCCGTAGCGCGCCAGTGCCTGGCGATCAGGTGTGACCGTAAGCATCGGAAGGCCGGTGACCTGCTCAAGTTTCACGTCGGCCGCGCCGGCCACGCCCTGCGCGATGCTCTCGACCTGGTCACCCAACTCGGCCAGCACGTCCATATCGTCGCCGAACACCTTGATCGCCACGTCGGCACGCACGCCAGCGATCAGTTCGTTCATGCGCATCTGCACCGGCTGAGTGAACTCGTAGTTGTTGCCGGGGATGGCGAGCACGGCCTCCTCCAGCTCGCGCACGAGTTCCGCCTTGGGCTTTCGTGGATCGGGCCATGCGTCGCGATCCTTCAGCATGATGAAGGTGTCGGCCACAGACGGCGGCATCGGATCGGTGGCGACATCGGCGGTGCCGATCTTGCCGATCACCTTGTCCACCTCCGGGAATTCCTTGATCCGCGCTTCGAGCTGCGTCTGCATGCGGATGGCCTGTTCCAGCCCGGTGCCGGGAATGCGCAGCGCATGCAGCGCGATGTCGCCCTCGTCAAGGCTCGGGATGAACTCACTGCCCATGCGCGATGCCACCATGCCGCTGACCACAACCAGCGCCACCGCACCGGCCACCACCAGCCAACGCAGGCGAATCGCCCAGCCCAGCAGCGGTGCATACACGCGCTTGGCTCCCGCAACAACGATGTTGTCCTTTTCCGCAACCTTGCCAGTGACGAACAGGGCAACCGCCGCTGGCACAAAGGTCAGCGACAGCACCATCGCCGCCACCAGCGCGATCACCACGGTGAACGCCATCGGATGGAACATTTTTCCTTCGACGCCTGAGAGCGCGAAGATCGGCAGGTAGACCACTGTGATGATGAACACGCCGAACAGGCTGGGCTTCACCACTTCCGCACTGGCGCTTGCCGCAAGCTCGAAGCGTTCGTTGCGCGTGAGCAGGCGGCCTAGCGAGTGCTGGGCTTCGCCGAAGCGGCGCAAGCAGTTCTCGACGATGATCACCGCGCCGTCGACAATCAGGCCGAAATCGAGCGCGCCCAGACTCATCAGGTTGCCGGACACTCGGTTCTGCACCATGCCGGTGAGCGTCATCAGCATCGTGATCGGGATCACCGCCGCGGTGATGAGCGCCGCACGCAGGTTGCCGAGCAGTAGGAACAGCACCGCGATCACCAACAGCGCGCCTTCCCACAGGTTGGTGCGCACGGTCTCAATGGTGCGGTCGACGAGCTTGGTGCGGTCATACGCCGGCACCGCCTTGACGCCCTCGGGCAAGCTGGCATTGACCTGTTCGAGACGCTCGGCCGTGCGTTGCGCTACCGCCCGGCTGTTCTCGCCGACCAGCATAAACACGGTGCCGAGCACGATTTCCTGGCCGTTCTCGGTGGCTGCGCCGGTGCGAAGTTCGCTGCCTTCGACCACCTCGGCTACTTCGCCCAGCCGCACCGGCAAGCCGTCTCGCCGGGCGACGACGATGTCCGGCAATTCATCCGCCGATGAAATCTGGCCCGGCACGCGGATCAGGTACTGCTCGCCCGATCGTTCGATGTAGCCCGCACCGGTATTGGCGTTGTTGCGCGCGAGGGCATCCATCACGTCGCGCAGTGTCAGGTCGTAGGCCACCAATCGCGCCGGATCCGGCGTGACATGCACCTGCCGCACGAAGCCGCCGATGGTGTTGACCTCGGTGACACCTTCGAGATTGCGCAGCTGCGGCCGCACCACCCAATCCTGCAGCGTGCGCAGGTCGGTGGGCGTCCATGGCTTGCCGGACGGACCGATCGCGCCGGGCTCCGCTTCGACCGTGTACATGAAGATCTCGCCGAGGCCCGTGGCCACCGGGCCGAGGCTCGGCTCCACCCCCGGAGGCAATTGCCCGCGCGACGACTGCAGGCGTTCCGCCACCTGCTGACGCGCGAAATACACGTCGGTGCCGTCCTCGAACACGGCGGTGACCTGCGACAGGCCATACCGCGAGATCGAGCGGGTGTATTCAAGCCGCGCAAGGCCGGCGAGTGCCGTCTCGATCGGATAAGTGAGGCGTTGTTCGGTTTCGAGCGGTGAATAGCCTGGTGCCTCGGTGTTGATCTGGACCTGGACATTGGTGATGTCCGGCACGGCGTCGATCGGCAGGCGTTGGT
>JAEXRB010000105.1 GCA_023438325.1 Pseudomonadota bacterium
GGCGGCTATCTGTTCGTCGCCTTCTTGCTGATGTCCAGCCTGGGGCCGGCGGCGGCCACGCTGGTTCGGCACCGCCGCTGGCCGGAAGCACGCGAGCGCATGGGCGTGGTGCTGGCGTTGTTGGCAGGCGTGGCGCTGGCGTATTTCATCGACAGTTGGGCGAGTGCCCATATGGAAAGATTGATCGGCAGTGCCGCTGGCAATACCGAGGCGGCAGCGCAGGCACGCGCCTCGGCGGCAGAGGCCGGTGGCATCGTGCGTACCGTAATGCTGGCGCTGAACATCGCGCTGGTGCTCGCGATCTATGGCATTGCCGGCGGTGGGCTGGCGCTGCGCGCCTATTTCAGTGAACGTCGGCGCTGGGATGCCAGCGTGCATGCGCGCCAGTTGCAGGCACTGCGTGCGGAAAAACGCGACGCCGATTTGCGATTGGGCGTGCTGCAGGCGCAAGTGGAACCGCACTTCCTGTTCAACACGCTGGCCTCGGTGCGTGCGCTGGTGCGACGTGATCCCGAACGCGCCGAGCAGACACTGGATGCGCTGGTATCGCACTTGCGCGCGACGATCCCGAAACTGCGCGATGGCGAAGCCATCCTGCACGCCACGCTGGGCCAGCAACTGGACATCTGCGCCAGCTATCTCGACGTGATGCGCCTGCGCACCGGTGATCGCCTTTCGTTCGGCATCGATGTCGATCCGGAACTGCGCACGTTGCCATATCCACCGCTGCTGCTGTTGACGCTGGTGGAAAATGCAGTCAAGCACGGCATCGAGCCCAAGCCCGGGCCGGGACGGATCGAACTGCGCGTGGTGCGCGATGGGAAGTCGCTGCGAGCGAGCGTGGCTGACGATGGCATGGGATTGCAGCCGGGCACTGGCGCCGGCATGGGCTTGGCGAACGTGCGCGCGCAACTGGAAGCCCGCTTCGGTGCACGCGCAATGTTGCGCCTTTCCGGGCGCGATGGCTCGGGCACGCTGGCTGAAATCGTGATTCCGATGGAGCCTCTTGCATGAGCGTTGATGCGAACACCGTCACCGCGCTGGTGGCCGAGGATGAAGCTCCGCAGCGCGAGGAGCTCGTGGATCTGCTGCGCATGGTGTGGCCGGAACTGCGATTGGTGGCGATCTGCGAGGACGGCATCGCCGCCATGCAGGCCATCGTCGAGCATCGCCCACAGATCGCCTTTCTGGACATCCGCATGCCTGGCGTCGGCGGGCTGGACGTGGCGAAAGCGGCCGTGGCGGCAGGCGCGCTGGTGGTGTTCACCACCGCGTATGACGAATACGCGATTCGTGCGTTCGATGCCGGCGCCGTCGATTACCTGCTCAAGCCGGTGCGCGTGGATCGGCTCCGACAGACCGTGCAACGCTTGTGCGCACGCTTGCACGAGCCTGCGACTGATGTCGCCGCACAGGTCGCGGCACTCGAAACGCGCTTGCGCCCTTCCGGCACGCGCTTGATCCGCTGGATCAGCGCCAGCGCGGGCGACAGCGTGCGCATGATCGGCATCGACGAAGTGCTGTTTTTCCAGGCACGCGACAAATACGTCAGCGTGGTCACGCACGAAGGCGAAGCCATCATCCGAATGTCGATCAAAGAGCTGCTCGCCGGGCTGGATCCGGATGCGTTCTGGCAAGTGCATCGCGGCATTGTCGTGCGCGTGGCCGCCATCGATCGCATGCGCCGCGACGAACTGGGCAAGCCCGCCATCCTGCTGCGCGGGCGCGGCGAATGGCTGCCGGTGAGCGCGGCGTTCGTGCATCGGTTCCGGGGCATGTGAGTTTTGCCGGATGGAGCGTTGTGGAAAATCCATGACTCCGATCAATCCGGAAGCACTGCAAGGCGAGTAGCGTTCGCCGCAATTTCGCGCGGAGGAATGCAAGTCATGAACGTGGATGTCGCCATCGTCGGTGCCGGCCCGGCCGGGTTGTGTTTTGCGCGTTCGTTGGCGGGCAGTGGATTGTCGGTTGCCATTGTCGAGAAGCAGCCGCTGGAAGCCATCGCGCAGCCTGCCTTCGATGGGCGCGAGATCGCGCTGACGCATGCCTCCCGCGCCATCCTCCAGCAACTCGGGCTGTGGCAGCGGTTTGATCCGGCGGATATCTCGGACTTGCGCGATGCGCGCGTGCTCGATGGTGATTCGCGCGCCAGTTTGCTGGTCAGTGCTGCCGATGGTCGCAGTGGGCAGTTGGGCTGGCTGGTACCCAATCATGTGATTCGGCAGGCGGCTTACGATCTGATTGCCGGCCAGCAAGGCGTGCAGATTTTGGCAGGCAATGGCGTGACCGGCGTGATGCGCGACAGCGATGGCGTCACGGTTTCGTTGGAAGACGGGACGAGTCTGCGTGCGCGCTTGCTGGTGGCCGCCGACAGCCGGTTCTCGCAGGTGCGGCGCATGCTTGGCATCGCTGCGCGTTCTTTCGATCACGGTGTGCAGATGCTGGTGTGTCGCGTCGCGCATCAGCGCGCGCACGGGCACGTGGCGCTGGAATGGTTCGACTACGGCCACACCCTCGCGCTGCTGCCGCTCAACGGCGAGCGCTCTTCCGTGGTGTTGACGCTGACGCCGCAGCGCATGCAGGAAGTGATGGCGATGGACGATGCCACCTTCGCCGCTGACATGCGGCGCCGCACGCGAAACCGCCTCGGTGCGATGCAGGTGATCGGCAGCCGCCATGTCTATCCACTGGTTTCGGT